>JAUWBB010000001.1 GCA_030605195.1 Bacteroidota bacterium | reverse complement strand
GCAAAGTCCTCGTAAAACTGCAATTGTCCTTCCTTGCCATTCTTAATTTCAACTGATGCATACTTTATAGCAGTTTTTTCGATCAACGGTTCTTCCGGTAATATTACATCTCCTTTCTTGGCGCCTTCAACTTTCATTTGTAATTCCGGTTTCTCATCAAGGTCTCGCTGAAAATCATCCAATGCAAATTGCTCTGTCTTTACAATTTTGCGGGTTACAATATCCCTATACACCCATTCCTTATTATCATAATTCTTTTCAACCGCACATTTAAACGTCTTTTTTTCTTTCCCGCTCTTTATTGAATGAATGAGTTCTTTTGCCCTGACTTCCTTGGCTTCGATCTTCGCTTTCTCCGTCTTGACATGACTAAGAAATTCGTCTTTAATCTCGCTGGCTTCTGTCAAAATATTTGCCAACTCCCTTGACCTTTCGTTAATTTCACCTTCGGTCAATTCAACATAAACTTCTACTGTTTGTGGTTCCATAATCAAAATAAATTTAAGTGAGTAATTATATAAATTGTCTGTTTACACTAATAATTGTATTACTTGAGTGATTTACAGTAAATTAACTTCATGTAAGCTCGTTTAAGCGACTTAAAAAGTTCCTGAATGGTATAGTATAGGCGGAAATTGACTTTATTGCCGTCTATTTAAAGTTTCATAATCCTAATATCCTTAAAATATTCATATCCTCAGAAGATTTTCCTGTTAAAACTTCATTGGTTTCTCTCAATATTTCAATCAGTTTTATCAAAGCATCGAGCCTTGCGAGCTTTGCCTTATTTTTTTTATCCTTTAGCAGGTAATTATGACTTTCAATAAAACCAATAGTCTCATATTTTGAAATTGCATCAGCGAAAGGCTCCCTTGCTTCTTTCAGTGAATCAATATCCATACTATTTGCAAGCATAAACAAAGTTTTTATTTGCGAAGCCGCGACAGCTATTTTTTCTTCGTCAGGTTTTTTAATTTTTGCCATTTTATTATACGATTTTAATGTAGGTTATTTGCAAATTCGATTAATAGTTTTTTCTCTCTCTTTTCCCTTTCAATCCAACCATTATAATTATCAAGATCAATATATTCCAAAATGGAATCTTCGGCTATCCTACGCAATTCAATTGCATTTATACTGTCAAGTTCCCAACTTTTTTCTCCAAACTTTTCTATATACCATTTTGCTCTCGGGTCCGTTATCTTTGCTGGATTAGGCGGTGGATTAAATTCTTCTATCTGTTCCATGGTGAGAGCAACCGGGATAACTTCAAAATCGGGTTCTACAGGATATTCTCCTTCAGTCAGAAATTCAGTAATCCGTTCATTTATATCCCTTATCATATCTAAGCCGCTCGTATCATGATCATATTGTTTTAATTATTCATTTAATTCAGTCTGATTTTCAATACACTCGAGTTCTTTCCTGATTTCTGCAACAAGAGATTTTAATTTCACATCTGCATCTTTTGACGACCAGAAGGCAGGTCTTTCTCTGATCAATTCAATAATGTGATCAAATATCATTTCTATTTTATTATTTGATTTAACTGTGAGTGATGGCATGATTAAATTATTTTAGTTACCAATTAGTAAAATTTGGCTCTTGATGATGTAATTTTATTTTCGATTTTTGCTTTTTTTTAGGTTTTGAATAATCAAATAAATAATTTCCAAATTCCCGAACCATATTTGTCTTAGCTAAAATGTGATACCGATAATTTAAATCAAAATCTTTTGCCAGTATATTCCATGCAGCTCCCTTATCAAAAGATTTATTACAAACACTTACCTCATTCCAATCAGTTATTTTCTCTTTTGCATTTTTAAACATTTGCAAAAGTTCTTCATTTGTAATTTTTTCGGCAATTTGTCTTGCATCTTTTTTATTCATTTTCAATTATTTTAGTTATTTTGCATTTACCTCGTTTGTTGTTTTCCGAAGATTGGATTTCCGTGAATCGGATTTGTTCTTTTCCTTTTAACAAATATTCAACATAATTTAAAATGACTGAAATAATAATAATTCCAGTTTTATCCTCTATGAAAGTATCAGTAATATTTTTAACTCCCCATTCCTGACGGGAAGATTCGTATTGTTTAGAAGCTGAGGTAAACAAATCTATCTGAAATAAAGAATAATCGTTAACATCAGGTTTCAGCAATCCATGAGCAAAAACTATCGGGATGCCGTCTATTATATCAAATGTTCCAGTTTGTTCTTTCATTTTAATTCTCCTTTGTAAAAATATTCTAAACATTTTACCGGCTTACCTAATTTTTCAGCATATTCAATCTCTTTACGAGTGGATTCTCCAATATATCCATCCTTATTAATTACAAATATTTCATCTGCAAGATCAATTTTCCTGAAATGAAGTTCGTCTAGGGCTTCTTTGTTTCCTGATTTTTCTCCATGATGATCATTTCCATTCCATCCTTGTTTATCTGCATACCATTGTGGTAAATAATTAATCATTAAACAAATTGCCTTACCATTCTTTTCAAATTCCCACCTTGCAATGGCATGTAAATCAGCGAACCTTGTTGAGCCGCAAATGCAAATTATTTTAGGCTTTTTCATTATTCCTGTTTGTTTCATTATCAGAGATTTTCTTCATTTCCTTCTTCTAATTGTTTTTCATGATCTATGCGATCCTGTTCATTTTCCCATTCTTGTACAAGCCAATAATCTTTTTCGTTTATAAGTTCAGGTGGTAATTCTGCTATCATTTCCCAGTAAGTATCATTCATAATTTTTTTGTTTTGTGTCATTTTTTTTATCTTCTAAATAATAAATTACTCGCAACCAATACTCTGTAATCCAAACTGTAAATTTCTTTCCTTGTCTGTGAAAAAATTTGCAATATATTTTCTGTAATTTAATTTTCATTTCAAGTTCCTGAATTTTTTCTTTCAAATGTTTGTTTCTAATTCTTAATTTTAAATTAAGTGTGTTTGCCCTTTTCAAGGCATTTGTTAAGTTTTCCGGATTACTCATGACTTATCTTTATATGCTCATTTCAAAATGTGATATTTCGTTTTTCTCTCTTAGCTTCTGAAGTTCCAGACAATTCCAATCAGGCACGATGTCTGGAATTTCAATATCTTCTAATCCCTGCTGATCTTTGATTGTTAACATTATGCTATTCATTTTGTTACATTTCACCAAAACGATATAATAATAATTCCTTCCATAATTGTACCTGTCGACTACTTTTAGTTTGCCGGTTGAAAAATACGGGCATTTGTTACATTTCATCATTTTATTGCTTTATAAATTCCAATAATCCATATAAATACTAAAACTGTACAAATCACAAGTACACATAATACTAAAAGCCAAAAATTCTTATCGAAAATCTGCTTATAAACATGCTTTAAAAAATCCTTATTCATTTTATTCTCAATTGTAATTTATGATTTTCAATTCTTTTAGTTACTCCTTTGTAAAAATATTCATCAATTTCAAATCCAATCCAATCGCAACCGAAATCTAAAAAGGATATTATCGAACTGCCGGAACCTACATGAGTGTCTATTATTTTCATGCTCGGTTTTGCATATCTGGCTAATATCCACTTGTATAATTTTATCGGCTTTTGAAAAGGATGTATTTTTTTTATTCCGGTTTCCTTTCCTTTTTTTGCTCCATCCCATTGAATATGAACGATTCGCATTACCTTTTTAAATGAAGTCCATGCAAGTTCTACTTCACTCATATAAGTTTTACCAGCATCTCTTTCTTTATCCCAAATGATCCATGAATTAGTCGGTCGTAAAAATTCAGTAAAATAGTTACCACCAAAAATTATTTGATTCTCTGATACTCTAAATAATTCCTCAAAATATTTTCGACTTGGAATTTCATTATTCTTGTAAGTGCAATCACGCATTTTAAAAAATCTATCTTTTCTTGATTTATTCCACGTATTACCAATTCCATAATCCGGGTCGACCAGGGCCAAATCAAAAAACTTATCAGGAAATTCTACCATGGCAGGTAAACAATCCAAATTATATAGCTTATTCAATTCTAACACTCTATTTAAAATTTACGTTCAGGTTCCTTTTTTTGTAATCTTCCGGATCCTCGCATTCAACACCAAGGTCCTCGGATATGAACATGACAGAGGTTTCAATTAAGACACCCATATCTTCGTGTGTAACGTCTTGTAAGGTTTTGATTATGGTTTTATGTTCACCGGTTTTAGGGTTCGTTAAAGTCTCTGTAAAGAACTTTTCCTTCAATATTTTCTCAGCCTTTTCCTCGTTCATTCCTTCCCAGCCAGCAAGCTCAAAACCCCAAGCTGCTTTAGGCACGACTTCAGCCTTCCAGTATCCAAGCTGCTTGTTACTCTTGTATTCCGCAACCGGTTTTATATCAATATCAAAAAACTTTTTCTCAAACTTTTCAAAGTTTTTAACATGCATTTCAACAAGTTTTCCAATGACCGTGTTAGCATTTAACAGGTTCAACCGGAAGTCACCGTCAGGTGTTTTCCATAACCTGCATTGTGCTTCAACCTTTTTCATTCTTCATCAAATTTCGGTATCTCCATCCAAAACAAAACTTCTCCAACAGAATTAAAATTTAACCAGTAATCACCAATTGGGTTTTTTTCATAGCTGCTCACTGCGTAATACTCACCGTCAGAAATAAAAACCTGCCTGTTATCATTTGGCTGTTCTTCTATTGCATTTTTCCATATTATGGTTTCGGGTATTGTCTTATTTTTAATGATGGCGGGAAAGTATCAAATTTCTTATTCACCCAGTTTTTTGTATTGATTTATAAAATTAACTAAAGTTATTTTAATTACCAAATGTATCGGTCTTTTTATTTTCAAAATATTTATTTATCCCTTCGATCAACTTCCAAAATTGCTTATCATCATGGTTCAAAACATAAAAAAGCATATCTCTTAAATTCCGGAACTTGACTATTTTCTTCCATACCCTGTTTTCCCAAGCATCATGGCAATCTATACACTGCAGGAAAATATTGTCTTTATCCAACATCAACTCTTTATCCTGACCTCTGCTGCAAGCGTGGCTGTGTGAAAGAGGTTGCCCTCTTCCACAACTCCAACAATACCACATTTCTTCGTCCCAAGCCTTTTCATCAACTTCAGAATAAACCTTCACGAGCTCTCTTTTTAATTTTGCCTCTTTACTGCTTATCTGATTTATCATTTTTTACCAATTATTTTAATTACACCAATATCTACCAACTTCCAAAAACATTTTGCCGTAGTTTTAATGTCGACCAAGGCATCATGTGCATCCTTAAAGTCTTTTTCAAACAATTTAAAATATAGCTCTTCTAATTTCGGCCATTTATAACCAAATTTACCAGGGAGTTCACAATATTTAGTCGATGAGAACATAGTGCAAATTTTTATCTTTTTAGAACTATCATATTCAACTCCTTTTCTAATAAGTTCACCTCTTAGGATTTTACGATCAAAACTTAAGTTATGACCTACCAAAAAAATTGCTTTATCAAGTTGTTTTTTGAATACATCTAATACAGCCTTAAGATCAGTACCTTTTTCAAGTGCCATTTCAGTTGTAATTCCATGAACATCTGTAGCAGCTTTCGGAATTTCAAAGCCTTCTGGTTTAATGATCAGGTTTCCTTCGTCAATTTTGACTCTTTTTTCATCAAACATTAACCAGGCTAATTGTACCATGCGAGGCCATTGATCAGCCGGAGCTTTATAATCTGCCGGCACTCCTGTTGTTTCCGTGTCAAAAAATAAATACATAGTTTTGTTTTTTAGTTATTATTAATAATTTTTCTTTTTTAGTACTAATTAGATTCATTGATTTTATCTATTATCTTGAAAAATTCAAATGCTATTTGTGGTACAATAGCATTACCTAATCCTTTAAGTCTGTCCACCCTATCGGGAATCCCATGAGCCACTCGACCCAATTCGGGTTCAGACTGCCAGATTCCTTCGAGGGGTTCACTTCCCGACCAAGCAAGGAATTTTTTGGAACATTCTTGCAGTCCCCCGTGTCTTTGTAATCCCTTGATGTTGGTGTTGGTAATATTTTTGAATATTCCGGGCGTTTTGAACTGTGATGTTTTGCCTGCTCCATGTCCTGAATTGTCATCATTGAATTTGTCGGGGTTGGAAGCAATTTGTGGCCTTCTATATTTGCTATCTTGTCGTTCAGATTTCTGCTCCTTTCCTGATTTTCCCAACGATGTCCTTCTCCCGTTCGGTAATCCCTTTTTTATAATCAACTGGTAAAATGACAGATCAGGATGAATTATTTCGACCTCGGGATATTTTTCTCTTATAAATTTCAGAGTTCCCGGTGGGTCAATCGTTGTATTAGAATGTATTGGCTTGAATTTTATGCCTGATTTCTTAGCTAAATCCAATATCAAAATACTATCCTTCCCACCACTAAAACCAAGACTACATTCTTTTTCTGTTTCAAGGTCTTGAAGAAACTTTATTGATTTGCTTATTTTCTCATTCATAATACTTTAGTCGGAATTTCTCCTTTATACTTTAAGCGTAATATTTTTTTCTTTTTCCCATCTTCAGCAATAATAATTAGCTTATCAGTTGTTGTCAAAATTCTAAAGTCAGCTCTGCCTTCCTTCCGGTTGTTGTTAAAAAACCGGATCATTTTATTCCACGATCGTCTTTTTCTGAACATAATTAAATTTCTCCTTTTTTAATTAATTCCTGCCTGAATTTATCTAGTCTGGGTTTGTCATGATAAATCACTCTGCAAATATCAATTGCTCTTTGGCATATTTCTTCATCGAACATCCCTATATGACACTGGTAAGCCTTTATTCCAAGTTTTTTGGCTAACCACCCGTAAGCATTTTTCCTTACATCAACATCTTGAGTTTTGCTAGACTTGTATCTCCACAACGGGTCAAACCATCCATGAACTTGTCTTTTCAACCTTCTGAGGTCAGGATTCGCAAGCCTGCCTAAAGGTGCGTGTTTCTTACTGTTTGAGTGTACTCCAACGTAAGCATCACATTTAGGATAATTGTCACACAAATAAATCATTCCATAGCTTTTCCCATATACGACATTGCTATCAACAAGGCTAACAGGTCCATCACAATAAGGACAAACATCAATCATAACTAATAAATCCATTTCTGTACAATAACATTACCGCATCCCTGGTATGCTGGTTGCTTTTTTGTATGCCAGTCAGTTTTGCTATCTCCTGACTGCTTAATTTCGGTTTTCCAGACTTTGGTACTATACAATGATAGTTTATATCGTAAATCTTACAAAAGTCCATAATGAGCTTTGTAATCTGCTTGTTCTTTCCGATATCCTGAGCTATTTTACCAACATAAAATACCCTGTTCATCTTACTTCCTTTTGGCGGATAAAGTCTGCTAAAAACTGGTTTATTTTGAGTCACATCTTCAATTACAACAAGTAGCGTATAGCCAAATTTTTCGCCATGTTTTTTACAAAAAGTCAACTTCTTTATCGTATCCCAAAAGCTTAAAGTCAGCAAAGTCATTACATTCTCAAATGGATTATAAATTGCTATGCCATTTTTGTCCCCACCGTCTATACCAATAATACACTCGCCTTTAGGTATCAGTGCTTTCATCTTTTTCGTATATCATCTTATAATTCAACTCAACAATCAAATTAAGCATTATATGATTCACAGGTGTCTTTTCATAACCAGACATCACGTAAACTTTTTTGCACTCCATCAACTTTCCTATCAAAATCCGGTTTCTCAAATCTTCTGAACTATTATAAGGAATAATTTTAATCTGGTTATAAACGTAATATCCTTCCTTTTCCAGGATAATTTCCCGAGCTTCCATCAAAATCTCACTCGCACCGTGATCGCTCATGTTGCCGATCAGGTAAATGGCGCCTCTCTTGTAATACTTTACATTCTTTTCAAGGTCTAAAAGTTTGCTGTTGTATTGATTTTCATTTTTCATCTCTTTCCCTTTCTCGTGATCCGGATAGCCTCGGTTCTCAATTCTGCCTTACAAACTGAGTGGCTTTCCGACCAAAACTGCTTCCTGCCTATTTTCAGTTTTACAAATATGATTTTTTTCAACTTTCGTTCCCAAAAGTAAAACGTGGTTATCGTATCATTTTGTTCGACACGGGTAAACAATAAATCGATCCCTTTTTTATTATTCGAGGTCAATACGATCGGTGACAAATTAAAATCAATGTATCCTTCAACATCAATACAATTCTTGCTTTCTAAAAACATTAATTGCTGATCGTCTAAAGGATCGATCTGCAAATCTACTTCTACAGGTATAGTGTCCCAAACTGTTTTATAATGAACATTATGAACCGTTTCAATGTTCTTAATTTTTATGCCACTTTCTTTTGCAATTTTTTCCAGTTCCGGGAACATGGCTTTAAACTCGGATTTGATTACTCTTTCGACCAAGGCCTTGCTACCTTCTTCCAATTTTAAGGCTTCATAATTCGTTTCATACCGAATTTTCTCAAGCTTCATAAATCGCAAGCGCTGATAAGTTAAAACAAGTGCTAAAAACAACACAATAACACTCATTACTGCTGAAATCATTAATTTAGTTTTCATTTTTTAATTCCTTTCTTTAAAATAGTTTTAATTGTCGTTTATAATGAAAGATTCGCTTTTCAGCAATATCAAAATATTCCTTTTCCTTTTCAATTCCTATATAATCAAATCCTTCCTCGATACAGGCAATTGCAGTCGTGCCACTTCCGAGAAACGGATCAAGGCAAATACCGCCTGGAGGAGTTATTAGTCTTACTAAATATCTCATTAGTTTGATTGGCTTACAAGTTGGATGTATGTTTTTTAATTTAATTTCCTTATGAATTTGATTATCATATTCCCTTTTACTTGCATTAAATCCAATTTTATTTTTCTTTTCAAATCCTTCCAGTCCTGCATTTCGTTCGGATTTTGAAGCCTTCGCCATGTAGAAAAATCTGGAAGCACCACCGGAATCACCAAATCTTTCAGTATTTCTTAATTGTCCATTCGATTGCAGAAATTCAATTCCTTCATGTTTTTTTGTTTCAATTTGTTTTTGTATTTTGTATCCAGCCCCATGTATTCCTTTACTCTGTTCATCTAACAAAGCTGCCGCTTCTTCATCAAAGATCACGTTAGCAGGCCAACGACCTTTAGAAGTTTCTGTTTCAATTCTTGATCCTAAAATATAACTTGTCTCACCACTTTTATTAGTATTTCCACACATCCTTCTTTTATCTGTTTTTATCCTACATTTATCTATTGCAATCCCTCCCGTTCCCCATTTTAAGACGTTCAGGGCAATGTTCTTTTCAGAGATAGGTTTCCGGGCTAATACAATAGGTTCGTTGGCTGGCTTCAATGCCGTGCCCCATCCATCCCATTGTTTGGCTTCGGGAGTGGCGGGAATTGTTAAATTACATTCTTTTCTTTTATTAAATACTGTTTTATCTAAATTATCATTTATTCTTTCATTCGGATTTTTATCAATAATTTCCCTTTCAGCACCTTTCATCTTATCGATCTGTTTCCCGATATCCAAATTTTTAGGAAATCCAGTTGAATATATCCATTGCAAACTATCTCTTATCTCGAAACCTGCATCTTCAATCCCGCAAACCATCCTGTGACATGTACGTGTGCCACCAAAGGATAGTAAATGACCACCTGGTTTCATGATCCGGAGGCATTCGATTGAGAAGATTGTAAACCATTCTTGAAATTCTTTATTACGGGAATAATCATAAGTTCCTGCTGTCTTAGCTGGACTACCACCAGCCATTCCACTTTTATATCTTCCACGTGGATCTTTCTTTTCTTCAAGATAATCTGGTTTAAATGTATCCCATTCCTTACCCATAAAGCCAATGCCATAAGGCGGATCCATGACAATCGAATCAATACAATTATCTTCAAAGCCTTTCATGACTTCAATGCAATCACCCAATATTATTTTATTCAATTCTAACATCCCCTACAAATGATATTTCTTTTCAATTCTTATGAAGACAGGGATAAATAGAAAGAACCAGATGTGAATATAATATTTCCAAGTACACGTTTCCCTGCATCTTATTTGATAGTTAATTGTCCAGATCATTTTTACTCCTTTCTTTATCTATTTCATCCATTTTTTCCTTGCATTCCCTGACGAGTCTCCGGATTTCTTTTTCTTTTTTATTATCTCTTGCATATATACACATGAAAGTTACAAAAAGAATGACGATTATAAAAAAAAATATAAGTGTTGTTTTTATATCAATTCAATTTTATTTTCACAGTCAATATCAAAAATCTTCATACTTCCTTTAATGCTAAATGGTTTTACTTTCCTGATGTCTTTCAGAAACCAAGCGAAGAAATCTCCATGATAAACACAGGCTTTCATTTCATCTTCAATTTTCATCTTCCTGACATGAAACAGGTTTACAATACAAACCGCACATCCAAGCGGATTAACAGGTGGAAAATATTCACCTATTAAATCATACAATCGTATTAACTCTCTAGAAATTATTTCAGGAATCAAAGCTGCAGACTGGTAATTTTTGTAGGCAGTAAGCGAACTGCATATTAATAGTTCACCCCTGTATTTTGTCTGCCAGCTCCGGGTCTCGATAGTTTTGTGCCCGTCTGCTATCAAACTAGCAAACGGCTGCTTCAAGCTAATACATTTCATGAGTAATTAGTTTTCTTCACTCGTTTTATCCAGCCGTTAAGGAAAACAAGCAAATTAATGTTAACAGTATAAGCTAAATGATTATAATGCTCTAACCTTGCCATTACGTATTTCTGCCATAAATACAGAGGAAATTCATCAAACCCAAATTTATTCCAGTATATAAATTCCTTCTGTGAATTAATATGTTTTAATGATACCGGGCCAATTATTCCATCTTCCTTTATGGCTAATATCTTCTGTACTATTTTCGCTGCTCTGCTGGTTCCGGCATTTACTCCCATGTCAAACAAATGAAGTCTCATCATCTTACATTCAATATTATCACATCGGAGCTTCTTCCAAAAATGATCGTAATAGAATTGTTCTGCCCTTGCTTGTGTCATTAACCTGATATCATCTTCATCAACATCACCGTCTTGATCCAGGTCTCCGTCCAAAACTCCATCTTTATTGTAGTCACCTATTTTTCTCAAAAATCTCAGGCTTATTCCAAAATTTGTGGCTTTACCTGGGTCCTTGGGATTGTCTACGTAAAGACCCTCTGATTTGAGGATAACTTTTACTGCTTTTTCAAAATTTTCGTTCATTGCTTTATTTTTTAGATTTAGATTTCCAATAATCATCCGGTAAGTTTTTTTTGCTGTAAGTTATTTTTTTTTCATCTTTTCTAAAAGTGAAATTACGTTTAGCCCAGTTTGCTAATCTTCTACTTGTATCCCATGTGGGCTGCAATTCCCACCTTAATTTCGTTTTAGATTTATTTGGCTCAGTCCAGTACTTGGAAAATTCATCTAACATTTTTTCTGAATACTTTCCTGAAAATTCCTCAAGCCCTTTTTTAAATTCTTGCTCTTTTTTAAAAATGATTTGCTTATTATTATTCTTTATATTCTTCTTCTTCTTCTTTAGTTGTGGTCTTTTGTTGGTCTTTTGTTGGTCTTTTGTTGGTCGTTTTGTTGGTCGTTCTTCATCATCCTTAATATTGTAACTATTATAATTATTGATAGTTATAATGCTATATTTGTTGGTCGATTTGATGGTTATTTCGCTGGTCAATTTTAATCGTTCAATACAAGTCCTTACTTTCCGTTCTGACATTTTGAGATCAATTGATAACTGTTTCCTGCCTGTAATAAGTTGTCCTCTTTTTACATCAATTCCCTTCCATTTTTTATCCTCATAATTTGCTTTCAGTAAAAAATAAGTGAATATTTTAACCATATCTGAAAGCTCAAACCACTCCCAGTCTAAAAATTTTCTATACAATCTAACCCAACCTTCGTTCACTATTGAGGATTCCTTAATACAAGTTTATCAGTCGGGCTTGTTTCGTCCAGTTCCTTTATCTTTTCTGCTGTTAGTACTCCAAGCCTGCTGAAATCCATTCCACATTCGAGATATTTCCGGACAATTTCAATATTATCTGTAGATAAATTCGGAACAAGACTTACCACGGGAAATACTTTTATGCTACCAGGAGTCTGACTTTTTACCTTTTTAACAATCAGGTCAAACGGTATGTTAACAACTGTACCTATATTATTTTTAATCTCATCAAAAGTGCTAATGATTGAAGCAATACTCGTTTTGTCTCCACGAGTCTGAAATCTCCATAAGCCAAATACTCCCTTGATCTTAGGAATTACAAAATGCAATGTTAAAAGCACCTTCCAGGTAATTTTCTTTTCATTAGTCAATTTTTTGATTGTATCCTGATTTTCAATTTCAATGTAATCCTCAAATTCTTCATCGTAAATATGGAAGGTGTCACCGTTACCATAACCAGCCCTTTTGCCTTTTGGATCCCTTCCGTCCCATTCTTCAAGGCAGGATTGCACATTTTCATCATAAAGAAAAATAATCTGAACTTTAGTCGGCTTCCCACCAAATTCATCTTTGAAATAACTGGCATAGTCACCAGTTGCAATGAAGTGATCGAGCGACACTGGCAGCCCTTTTTCATTTTTCATGCCAACCCGGATATTCCCGATCAGCGGCAGCTTCGTTTTTCTGGTTTCTTTTGCAGCACGTACTATTCTTCCACGCTGCACGGTTTCATTTTTTTGGTTCATTTTCTGATAGTTTAGTTTCTTCAATGCTTACAATTTCCATCAAGGTTAATCTGCTGAAATTTTCAGCTAAGTCTTTCTTGCTGAGTTCAACTACACCCTTGAAGCTTATCCGGGTGTATTTCGTCACATCGTTTTTCAAATGGTACAATTCCGATAGTAGTTCCATTTCATGTTTAGTGTGCTTATTTGTGTGTTCGGTAAAATAAGAACCCGGAGCCGTAACCCAGTCTTTAGGATGCCAACTAAACAACCTAAAATCCTTTTCCTCAAATTCAGGATAGTTTTCCTTTACCATTGCTTCACAATAAGCAAGCTGCAATTCATCGGTTTCTGTTACATAATACTTTTTCCTGCTTTTGAAATCGACAATAGCATGAGCCTCACAATCCTTTGTCGTTTCTTTTGGCTGTCCTGCCTTTGCTCCGGATTTATATACTTCACCCCAAAATCCTTTAGTTGGTATCATCATTTTACAAACCAGGTCAACAAGCGTTGCAATTCCATATCTCCATGTACAAAGCGGTACTTCAATTGCAAGCGGTTTGACCTGAAAATCTATCATCCACTGAGCAAATGCAACTATGTCTTTTTTCAGTTCCCGGCTCCATTGAATTTCATCAACATTCATTTCTTTCTTTTCACAATAGTCACTTACAATGCCATGGATAGTTTCAAGATCAAACTGTCGTTCTATAAGTAAAACGGCAAACAAGGTGTGCATGAGTGAACCGTAGGCAGCCCGTTCAGCCACAAAATCTTCAGCTCTGTCACCCATTTCTATTTGCCAATTTATCAATGCGGGTGAGGTAGGTAAAACCTTTTTTAGAAATCCGGTAACTCCTGGGAAAAACTGATGAGATTTTTTTTCAAAAGTGTAATAAATTCTCATGTCTTTGGAGTTTATCCGGAATAATCGGATAGGTGGGAGTCGAAGCGCATCTTCATCAAAATAAAGACTACGCAATTCTTCTACGGTCAGGTCCTGACCAAGATCAATTTTTTCATTCATGATAGTTTTGGTTAGTAATTAATTATATTGATTGTGTAAAATTAAAAATTAAAAAACCAAATAGCTACTTTCCGATTCATAATAGCTTAATTTAATTGATAAAAAAAGGTGGCGCCATTTCTGACCCACCTTGTTTAAACTTCTACTTCAAGTCTTTTTCATCATTGAAGTACTGCAGCTTCAACTGTTTTATTCTAGTGTCCACCTCCTCGATGAAGAGCTGGTAGCCTTTTTTATTGCAGACTCTTATCAAATCAGTGAATATCTCTGAACCAAGACTTTCTCCGTGACTAACCCGGATTATTTTGACCTTCGGTTTTTTTGCTATTGCTAGTTTAACACCGACTTCAATTAACTCTGAAGTTGCAAGCTGATCTTCCGTGAACGGTAATCCATTCAAGTATAATCCATTTTCGTCAAAGGTTAACCCTTCGACTGGAATTTCACTTCCTGCAATTAGTTTCTGATTTTCTGATTCAATTTTGTAAACTTTTGCCCCCCATTTTTCATACTCTTTCTTCTTTTTCTCAAGTTCTTCTTTGTGCTCCAAGTACCCTTTTACCTGATCTACCTTATCGTTATGTTCTTTTGCAGCTTCATACTCGGCTTTCAGAGCATTCGTGTCTGCCCGATCAAATTTTCTTACTTTTTTTATTTCATCACCTAATTCAGTAATTTTATCACGCAGGGATGTGATTTTCTTTTCAATCGTATCGACAATTTCATCAGCATCAACAAAAGGACTTTCTAAATCCGGACAATATTTATTAACGAACTGGGTCCACGTACTGTTATGTTCAAGTGCAGTCCTGTATCGATCGTTAATTTCACTCAGGTCTTTTGGTTTTGAAAACTTCTCGGCATCTTCAAAATCATATTTTTTACTTTCAGTGTTCACTAGTCCTTTGAGATCCCTCAGCCTGACATTCAGCCCTGCACGGGTTTCTTTGATTTTGAATATTTCTCCGTTTTTTTCATCAAGTTGCATAACAACCTGTTCATTCATGAATCTTTTAATAATTGAGACCTGTTCCCTTCTCCCCGGGACTGTTCTGCCAAGCTCGACAAATTCAAATATATTGAAATCTATATCTCCTATCAAACTTGTCAGGTTTGCAATTTTCGATGTTTTAAACCCTTCCGGGCTTGTTATTTCAAGATAGCTGCCCTTCTCGGTGTACTTTCTTTCAATTTGATATTCTACCTCATCATTCCCTACAATAACCATTGTCTCTGCTTTATCAGCACCCTTACGAATCGGTTGCTGAGGTATCCTCTTAGCCGATAGGCTCGTCCAGATAGCATCAGTTGCGCTGGATTTACATAGTTTATTGTCCCCGATTAGGATAACGTGCTGACCGTTTACATCCATAGTCATGTCCTCAATTCCCTTGAAGTTTTTAATGACTACTTTTTGTACTTTGTAATCTTTTTCATTCATAATAGTTTAGATTTTTAATTAATAGATTGTCTTTTTTTTCTCTCTTCGGCAAAAGCTCGATGACCTAGCCTGATTATCTCAGCATAGACCTTTTTTTCAGTATCCATACTCCTGCCATCAGCCTTATTTTCATAAGCCCATGCCTTCACTTTCCCGTGAATGTCCGTGGGCACATCCGAACGGATGATTTGTGTCTTATTTAATGCCATGACTCCCCCTTTTTTTATTTAATAAGTTACAAAGGTAATAATAATAATTTTAATTACCCAATTCATTATTTTGTTATCAATTTTTTCATTTTATATCCTACAATTGTCGGATTTGACCATTCTCTTGTAAAAAGATTCCATTTTCTTTTATCTGCTATTTTGTTATGAAATTCATATTTATTATTCCTGTAAAACATTGCCATTGGCATAAATCCCAGTCGTATAACCTGATTTAATCTTTCTTCTGCTTTTTTAAATGAATCTTTTGGATAACCAATTAGCACAAAACATCTTGCTTTGTGCTTTTTGTTTTCATGTATTATTCCTGCCATTTTTAACATTTTTGAAGCTCTTAATAAAGGTTCAAAATCATTAAGAGTATCGTAAGCAAAAAATAATTGCTTTAATCTCAAATGTAATAATAAATCAATATGACAGTCTTTCAGTCTTGCGGCCTCTAATCCGCCCGTGAATTGAGCTGAATATTTTTGTCTTTGTAACATTTTAAAAACATTTATAATATGATTCTCCGAACAGGCAAGCAAATTATCATCTAATATATTCCATCCGTCTTTTATCTTTAATTCCGTGACATCATCACCAAATTTTTTCGGGACCTCGCAAAACCAGCATTTATTCGGACAGCCCCTGCTGGTGATGACGTACCCTTTTTTCAAATACATACCTGGTGTAAATTCCCCCTTGCAATTATCCGTTGCCGGGCCGCCTATTTTAACAGGTGCAATTATTTTCCATTGTTCGGCTAATTTTTCAGCTCTTTCCATGTCCCACGAAAAACTAACGCTGATATGAATTTCATCTGCCTGATCAAATAATCCTAGATCTCCAAATCGAACATTTTGATCATTTGGCGTTGCATTTGTTCTTCTCGGAAATACACGAATTATTCTATCACAATTTAATTTGCCTTGTACTGGTTTTTCATTCACTATTAAGTCCATTTTAAGCTGTTTTAAAGCAATTATTTTGTTCCGTAAGATTTTATATGGATTAAGATTAATCCTTTAAAATAGCCCTATAAGAATAACAGCCTGCCGGTATTTACTGGTCTGGGTTTATCCATAATTATTCAAAACTTGGTCGATTGCGTTCCCTAATGCAGTAACAACATAAGCTGGCAAATGAACTCCACGTTTTTGTTTCATAACCAATTTACATGCTTCAAGCAAATTCGGTGCTGCATGAATTTTCTTTTCAAATTCCTCTATATCAATAACCGGATGTAGCCATACAACAATGTTATGGTTGTCTTTATTGATTTTTGTTTGAATATGCTCTGTTTTCATTTTCTCAAACTTCTATTAAAATATGAATGTCTGTCTGTGGTAAAGCAGCAATATGCTTGAACTTGAAATCCTGATATTCTTTCCTTGCTTTTTCTTCTCCGTAAAGTTCAAGGCATATTGCAAGAGCTAATTGAGCGGGTCCTGAGCCACTATAACCCCAATTGAATCCTTGCGGACTATGGTTTCTTACTTTCTGGCTCGGGGCAGGATTTAATTTCTTGCCATCAAGCCATACTTCCTGTGTATTCCAATTTCCTTTAAGTAGTATTGTTCTCATAATTTTTTTATTAACAAAATTCTATATTAACAATAGTGAATTTAACTACGGGATATACGTTTTTATAACGCATCCTTATATGATTATAGGCTTTCCGAAAACCATCATTGAAATCTTTACACTTCTTGGTAAGTCTCTCAATATGATTCAGGTTTTCTGCTTTTTCTATATTTATAACAAAAGTTATTTCCATGATCTTACACTGAAGACATTATGCTCTGAACCTTCGGAACTCTGTTAATGATCTTGCCGGCAACTGCTTGCAAATCCCTTTTCCGATCTTCATTCTCCAAGTCCCGGGCAACTACTCCAACAGCCTGAGCCATCTTCCATAAAGTAGGCTCACCAGTTACTCCATCTGCAGGATTATTTCTTAACATCACCTCATGAAATGATTTGATTTCGCCTTCGTGCATTCCTATTTTAGGCAAAAACTTAATTTCCCTGTCAACATCGACAAGTACCTTTCCGGCTTCTTGAATTTGATTTGCTTCAGCAAGCCTGTTTTCAGGATTTATAAGAACCTGCATTGCATCTTTTACAATACCTGCTTTCGTCAACGTATCGTACCTGTAAGTTTCTTCACTTAGTACGAGATTATCAGGCAACCTTTTACCCAAGTGGATTTCTCTCAGGATACTTTCACTAACCCAACCGTTGAGACAGTGAGCTTGCATTTTAAAAGCTCTCATTTCAAGTGCCCCTGCACCAAAATCACTATTTCTTAACTGAGCGCCGTAAACTACATGAACAATGCCGTTTTTTTCAGTCGGTATGCTGACAATGTTAGGATCGATAACTTCAAGATACCCTTTCGTTTCTCCACTGTAAGCAGATACAAGTTTCATATCAGTTCCGGCAACAGCAGTCAAAAAAGCCATGTAAATCTCTTTACTGTTCAGCCTTTTATAATGGTCACTCAAAAATCCCCGGACGGTTCCTTCAATTTCTCTAACAAGTACCCTTTCCCTTGAGATATTCTGAGCGTGTGCATTGAGTACTTCACAAGAAAGCTCTCTTTCCCAAGGTACTCCAAACATTAAAAATTTCAGATATGCCATTGGCACACCCATCTTTACAGCTAATTGCCCTGCTGAAAATTGATTAAAAGACAGATACTTGTCTGCAATTCCATAAAGCAAAACCTCTCCGGTTGATACGTGTTCATTTGTAAAACTCATCTTTTCAACCGGTACGACAAAATCATTTAAAAGCATTCCTTCATCTTCGATCTTGGTCATTGCTTTTTCAATGTCAATAGAGTTCCTGTGTATCTTGTCATACACTTCATTTTGAAGGACTTCCTTCAATCCGATTTCTTCTGCAGTTAACTGCACGTCTGTTAGTGTTTCCATTCTTTTTCAATTTTAGTTTAGTTAAATATTCATTATAATTAATTCGGGCAACATCAGTACTGCCACATGAAAGGCAAAACTTCAATTGCCCGAAAAACGTTCTTCCACAATTTTCACAATGTTTGAACATTCAAATAGTTTAGTTTAATGAGTGTAAAAGTAATTAAAGTTATTTTAATTACCAAATGTCTTTTTGAAAAAATTTCCAAAAAAAAAGCCGGGTGCTATCCCGGCTCTTCAAACAACAAACTAAACTACAACTCTTGGCTCCATCTACCAAGTGTTTCAATTCTTTTTTTCATGTCCTTCATTTTATGCTCCGGCATCCTTTCTGACTTTGGCTTCCGGTGCTGCTCTTTCAGCTTTTGCTGATACAGCTTTCGCTTTTCTTCAATTAGACTGTTCATATCAATAAATTTATTACCATAAAAATAGTTGTTCTCCTTCAATAACGGGATCTTTTTTTTCAACAGATTTGGCTGCCTTTTTTTCAGCTCTTATCCTTTCTTTCAGTATTTTTCTCCGCTTTTCATATATCCACCTGCGGAGCCTTTCAAGCAATTCTTCTTCATCCCTGGTAAGTGTTTTTCTATCTGTAACTTCGTCCCAGTGATCTTCTTTCCAGTACTGCTCACAAACAGTACAGCATACATGAGTATAAATATTAACCCACTCGCTATACATAGGTGCTTCCATTGTTCGTGTCATTATGAATGCTACTGCTTCCGGGAAGGTTGCTAATTCTTCTTTTTTCATGATCGATGCTATTCATGCTATCGGAATTACATCAAGTATCCGTTTAGGAATACAATCACTCCAAGCCTGTGAGTGTGTCAGTATCGGTGAGCGTAGGGCATCAAGAATATCGAACATCCAATTTTCAGTGACCTTTGATTTACAACCTGCCTTCATCTGCATAACTGTAATAATCTATTTTCGATATTATCAAATGATCCAACAATTCAATTCCTAATATTTTACCGGCTTCTTTGAGATTGTTCGTTAACTGATCGTCTGTTTCGCCGGGCATTATTCTTCCTGATGGATGATTATGACATATAATAATTGAACAAGCATTAGCTTTCAAAGCATACTGCATGATAATCTTTGTATCCATAACCGTTCCGGTTATTCCGCCTTCTGCAATCGGGCCAACACCCAAAACTCTGTTTGCTCTGTTCATCATCAGCATTTTGGAACTTTCCCTGTGTTCTATTATATCCATATCCCACTCATTCAATAAAACATCATAAGCATCCTTTGAAACCTTTATATGCGGTCTTTCATTTATGTTATACCTGGTTTTGTAAACCAGCTTGACTTCCGAGACTTTTATTAGATTTTTCATGGCTCAACTTTTTGCAAGTTCGTTCAGTTCTTTTTTGATCCTTCTGGCAATATCACCTCTCCAGGTGCTTGTGTTTGCCAAAAAATACAGTACGATACTTCTGGCTGAATCCATGCCGTACATTTCATCAATAGAATTTAAGGACATCATTGCGTCAAGATATGGAACTGCACCAAAATAAACATTTTTCCAATTCCATTTAACCTCTTGAGCAATTGCTCTAAGTGGTCTTAATTGTTTTGTTTTCATGATAGTTTAGTTTAATTTGACATTAGTTTGCGACCAAGGCCGGGATCAGTGCGACCCTGGTTTCTTTTTTTTCCTGTTTTTCTCAATATAATAGTAAACAACTATACTTGTCGTGACACCTGTTAAATACACGGTTGCAGTTCTTTTGTCCATTGTTGCTACATCATGTCTTTGATGCTTTGAATTATGCCGTATCATTGTATGATTCGTGCAGGCCGTTGCTAGTAAAATCAACATTGGTTTAAAGATTGGTTCCTTGATGATTCGAGTAAAATATCCACTACAAGGAATTTTAAGCTTTTTGACGGGTCTGTTCATGACCTCGTACTTGAATTGCACGTAAGTTCCAGGGAGTTCCTCTGCCTTGCAGATCACTCCTAATAGAAATAAAAATAATGATAACTTTTTCATGACTTTTGGTTTTTAAAGTTAGACCCTCCCCCGTGGGAGAGTCCAGCTATGAATTAGATTAGTCGTAAATATTAAAACATGGATAGAATCGGTTATTTTTTTCTTCGATCCATCCTATTAAATTAGAGCCCCAGCTTGTTTTTTCTTTTTCAATATGAGAAGCACAATCTTCCTTTTTTGAGAAACCATTTTCAGGATTGTCATCTGTTTCTTTG
This sequence comes from Bacteroidota bacterium, assembly GCA_030605195.1. Lineage (GTDB taxonomy): Bacteria > Bacteroidota > Bacteroidia > Bacteroidales > VadinHA17 > CAZEWS01. Next base: position 25,620 of record JAUWBB010000001.1, on the reverse strand, counting down.
ATAATAGATGTTAAGAAATAATCTGGATGATTTTTGATTGCTTTAAGTATTTCTTTCTCTGTTTTCATAGCTTTGATTATTGCTGTTCTAATAAAAGTATCTTCTCTTCAATAGCAAATTCTATCTGATCATCATATCCGCATGCAGCAAAATCCATCTCCTCAAAATCATCATAACCATATTCTTCAGAATCTGGAGTTTCATGATCTTTGATCGTATAAAAGCAGTTATCTGATAACTGCCGAAGACCCAGGTAGTAGAGATAATCAATTTTTAAATCTCCATTTTCATCAATTTCAAAATAGAATGTTCTATTTCCCTTATCTCCCGATAAGGCTTGAGGCATCAATTCTAATGTCTTTTGAATGATTTCATCTTTCCTTGTTTTTAAAATTTCTTCTGTTTTCATGGCTTTGTAATTTAGTTTGTGAAAAAAATTAGTACCAACGGGTGGAGTTGAACCACCCACCCTTATTATTTCAGGTGTACCCTTTTTCGCTGGTATTAGTGAACATCCACGGATTCGATCCGATAGCGTCACGCTATTGGATGCTCAAGTTACTTTTTTGAAAGACTACCTTTTCAGCTACCATTTCGGGGTTCCAACATTGCCATCCAACCACTTGCCTTGCATTATGACTGCTCCGATTTGGATTCTTGCCTTACCAACATTTCAAAGAACCTTTGTTTTGTAATATAAATATACGACAAGTTATTAAAGTTACCAAATTTACCAAAGTTACCTCTATCTTGTAACCTTTGATATTAGTGGCTTTGCGAACTCTTGTTAATTTATATTGATTATAAATAATTTTAGTCTTTTTTTGATCTCTTTTCTGCCCATTTAGACTTTACTACAAAAAAAAAGGCACGAACTTTTGTCCGTGCCCTTCTTCATCAATACAAAACTAAACTATCATGAGAAAAGTGACGCAATTTAAAACTATTTGCGAGTTTATCCTAATTGTCTTTTGAACAACTTTTCAACAATTTTACTCCATGTGAAGGTTACTCGTGCTTTTAGCACTAAATTGACTTCATGTAAGCCTGTATAAGCGACTTAGAAAAGTTTTGAATGGTAATGTATGGGGAAAATTGACTTAATGACAGCCATGGCAACTGCTGCACTGGACACAAAAGCGACCACCATTGAATTTCTCGATAATCTCCTTTGGGAAAGTGAGCTTTTTCTCCTTGACGAATACAGGTTTTTCGTAACGGGACTTTTTTATTTTCATTGCTGGTTATTCTTTAAAAAGTTTTTGCATACCGATTCCTAAAGCCCCTACAATAATAAATATTATAGCTAAATTTTTAGCTCCTTCAATTGCGGCATATCCTAATGCAAATAATGAAACCGCGTGTAATGCATCTCCAAGATTCATTATAATGCGTGGAGGTTTCTCATACCAGTTATTCAGGCTTGCCCGTTTTACTTTTTTTAATTTCATATTATCATTCTGTTATAGTTCGGGTTATTTCCAAGTCCCAGGGATATCACAATAATTACTTAATCCCAAACAATTATAAAAACAAGAAGTACCTGTTGGTTCCGGTTCTCTTAACCACAATGTAGGAGCTAATCCTGTTAAATCATTCGCACCATTCATATAAAAACAATATCCAAAATTATTAACAATTGTATTATTATCAAATAACCCGGACGGTATTCCTGTTAACTCCGGACAATCACAAAAACAACCTTCAAAAGAAAGAACATCCGTATTATAATCAAATAATCTGGCCGGGATCGACACCAAAAAATCATTCCAATTAAAACAATTATCAAAAGTTGTAACCAACACGTTATTATCAAATAACCCTGCAGGAATCGCTGTTATCAAAGTTCCACAAAAACACCACGCGAAAGTCGTAACAGCTACATTCAAATCAAATAATCCCTCCGGAATCTCCGTAATTAACGTACCCTCAAAAGTATCTTCAAATACAATAACATTCACGTTATTATCAAATAATCCTTCCGGAATTACCGTTATCGGACACGCATAAAAACAATGACTAAAAGTTGTAACAGTCACGTTATTATCAAATAACCCCGCAGGTATCGCCAACAAATCAGTGCAATCCCTAAAACATGCGTAAAAACTGTTAACAGTTGTTTGATTATCAAACAACCCCTCCGGTATTTCCTCTATCGGACACGCTCGAAAACAATACCTGAAAGTATAAATCAAAGGATTATTATCAAACAACCCCTCTGTTATTGATACCATGGACCTGCAATCACGAAAACCATTCTCGAACACCGTCATAATGCTTTCCGCCAACTTATCCGTTGCATTAAGAACCAAATTATCACACCCGTAAAAATAACCGCCGTTATTTCCAACCAGCAGATCACCCCAGCTCTCTACTGTCAGTATTTTTAACTTATCACCGGCATTATTAAATCGCCAACCCTGAATAATCCCTGTAGTTGGCACTACCGTTATCGTTACCGTGTACGTTCCCGGACTCGCATACGTGTGAGTTACCTCTGCCTGGTTCCAAACCGTTATCGTATCTGAGCTTTCATCACCCCAGTCAACATTAAAATCATACGTTCCGGATACTTCAAGCGGTAAACTGATCTGGTCATCATTACTCGTCCCGGCATTATTAGTCTTCCAGGAAGACTCGAAAACAATATCAGCACCAGCACCAGCACCAGCACTACTGATGAAAGGCATTAATTTACCAACTTTCCCTAAATTCATGATTTAAAGCATAACGGTTAAGTCAACAGCTGCTCCTATAAACGTGAGCTTCGTGTCTGTTTTTAAATTTATGTACTCTGGCACATCAGGAGAAAAAGGAATGTCTGAAGTTGTTGCTGTTCCTGTTCCGATTTTCATATAAGCAACAGTATCAAGCGGGAATATCCTTACTACCTGACCGGAGTAAAACGTCTCTCCAGACGTTGCAGAAGCAGCACTGCCGTCAACTCTCTCATGATGTCCTGACGGCATCAGGCATTGAGCGTTTCCAATAGAATAATTAACTCTTTCGTTTGCCATAATTTCTATATTTTAGATGACTAAATTATTAATTCTTATACAAAAATCCAAATTATCCTGAGTAACACCATCATTTTGTTCCAAAATTTGTACAGATTTTTTCAACATTTCAACCTGTTCTTCAGTCAGCTCTATCTCGAACGGTTTTTCTTTTTTCACGTCCCACCGGCTCACTCCATCCGTTCCCTCTTTTAACTTTATCCTTGAGATTTCTCTTGGTGTAATAACGACAGATTCCATCAAGCCCCTGATTAACAGTTGCTCGATAATATTGCTCCCGGGTACTAAAAATCCCGGCATCATCAATATTATTCTCTCCTTAATGCTTAACTTTATTTTCATAACTTAAGTGTTTACAACAGGTACCGCGGTTAAAAAATTATTATCATATGCAATTCTAAACTCTTTGACATAAACATCATTCCCGGAAGCCGCATAAACCCATAGTTCAATAGTGTTTCCAGGTGCAAGATCAACTGTAAAATTCTGCGAAAACTGCTGGTATGTCTCAGTACAAACTTGTTGAGTTCCGTAAGCTACTCCATTTTTATATATCCTTGCATATACATTCCCGGAAGTGTATTCAACTTTTTTTGCCTGAAATAATGTCCTGAATGATCCCAGTATTCCATGAGTGAATGAAAATTGTTTTATTTTTACCCATGGTGTACTCTGCAAAACCGACTCTTCTGCATCATCAGCATGTCGTGTAGTTGAACTTGCGCTTTTGTTAATAAGGTGCGTTAAATGCATGCCGGAAAGAGAGGTTACTCCATCATCATTAATATAAAATTTTTTGGCATGTAGTCCTCCGCTTGCAGAATGAGTCACACCTGACGTGCTGTATCCTGGTTCAGTGTGTTTGCTTCCTGTGTAAATTGCATCTGTAGCAAGTGTCCAGCCACCAAACGTGCCTTTTGTTCCAACTACCTCGCCATCCTGGTTTACCCTGAAAGGTGCTGTAGCCCTATTTGCATACGTGGCGCCAGCCCAAATCCGTATCTCACCCCCTGCTGTCCCGTACCCGTTTATTCCTGCCTTGATCGTTCCCCCGGATCCCAATTCAATTCTTCCTGATGTTATGAGCCCGCCATCAATAACCGTTTTCGTGTTATCTGCTGTTTCTTCCCAAATCGAACCGCTCCATCTATATAATACCCCATCATCAGTATCAAGCCATAAATCCCCTACCGTACTTGGCGTGGGTGCTGTAGCTTGAATCCAAGTTTTTATTTTACTGTCGGCTGTTGTTTGCGCATTTGCTGCATCAAGTAGAGCCTGAGCAACATCCTCATCTTGTATGGCTTCCCAGATTGATCCGTTCCATCTATATAACAGGTTTCCTTCAGCCGTGCTTATCCAAAGATCACCAATATTTTCCGGTGTCGGCGCTGTAGCTTGAATGAAAGTTCTAGTTACACCTGGCTTATCACTTATATTTTCGTAGCCATCTGTTCCTGCTATAAAGGTAATCTTACCTGTAATTACACCCGTGTCAAGATTAAACTTCGTATTCCCGTCCTGTGATTTAATTTCCCCGGTTGTTATGAACTTCCCGCTTATCCGGGTGAAGCCATAGGTTAATGAAATAACCCTGACACTGTCCGAGACTGAATGAAGCACACCAATCAAGAAATAATAATAAGTGTCTCCATCATCAATTTTCCTTTGTGTTGAATCCAGGATAATCTGCCCTGCACTCGTGGACCGGTTGCACCTCGCGTATATGTAATAAACCGTTTCTGCTGTTAGACTGCCATAACTATTTGAAGCAAGGTTCCAGGTCTTTATAGTTGACTCGATCGTGAAATGTACAAGATCCCCTGCACTTGACTCGAACTTTGCAGCATCACCGGTGTAATTTGGCTGCAGGATAATATCCTTCAGGAAAAATTGCTGTGATTTATTAGCAACTGTCAGCATTGAAGTTTCAATACTTAAAGGTCGGATATTGCCCGTATCAAAGTAATCATCAGGGTCAAATATTACATTCTGTAATTCCTGTGTCGATCTCCAATTTCTTCGTGCCTTGTAAATATCCCCGACATCACTGATTATTATTCTTCTTTCTGCCTCGTTCTGGTTTGAAATTATCACTTGAATTAGTTGAGGTTCAAGCTGATCTGAAAATTCAAGCGTGTAATTATAGAGATCGTACAATGATTGCGTGAGCCTGATAATCCTGACAAGCTTGTCTATGCCCAGGTCACTATCAACAACAGTAACCTTGTCGCCGACCTTTAGGCTAATAGCATTTTCCCTGAAATACTTGGGATCGGTTGTTAACAGGTAATTAACACGTGGATCGGAATTATTGTTAATAAACGTGGTGGCTTTCGTCTGTAATTCCGTTTCTGCTGTCGTTATATAACTTGTCGGCATTGTAATATCCAGGATCACGTACTTATCTCCTATTGCCGGCTTTAACGTGGAACTTGGCAGCTCGTGATCCTGAACATTGGAGTTTTTCAGTAATGTAAATTCTTTGTCCGTGTTACCATAACTTGTCAGCTCGAACTCGAACCCTGCAAGATCACCGGTATTAAAATGTATCTTCGCGCTTACTCCCTCGATCAGGTAACTGTTAACATCAAAATCCATCCCGCTATCCCGGAATATCCTTACATCAGTCGCATGTACCCAACTGATCGTTCCTTCCCTGTGAGGATAAACTTCTTCAAATATCTTGATAGCTTCAATAAGTCCATAAGTAGCTACATTATTTTCAACATAGTTGCTGCCGGCTGCTGCAAACATCAGTCTTTTTGAATAGTCCCTGTAATCCTTATCCAGGTTCCTTTCACTCCCGTAAGCATACAAACGGGTGATTATGTTTTTTGAACTTACCGTGCTGCGTGTCAAATCATATAGACCCTTGTTTCTGCCATACCTGAATGTCAATCCTGTATCTTCTCCTATGCTGGTAAGTTTTATTTCCTTGGTGCTTAACTCAAATTCACATTCAAACTCGGTTGCGAGCCTTTGGATAACAGCAAGGCAGTTTTCTTCCCGGAAAGTTAAATGAATCGAGTCAGTGGTTTTGACAGTTCCCTTGGTCCAGCCACTATCGACACGGTTCATGTTCGTTATAATCAAATCCATGAAATCATCAGCGTCTCCTACAAGATCAAACTCGCTGAGACCATAGGATAAATACTGCGTTTTCAATAGTTGGTATTGGAGACTTTCAAATACGGCTGTATATTCATAATTAAAGCTTGAGAGCTTCTTAACTTGAGGTAGGTTATTTAGAGTATAAGTTTTTCCGGAGTGTACGATATAGTCCTTTATGGCAATATCCAGGGCTGCCGTGGATTCAAATGTCGCGTTAACAACATCCTCACCCAACAACCGGTGTGACATTACAGTTCTTTCATCAATGTTTACAGTTACATTGACTACTTCGTTAATGACTTCTAAATCATCACAAAGTATCGCGGCGCTTATTATATGTCCTGCCTGTGCTATTATTTCATCAGTGTTATTTTGTCCTTCACCTATTGCCGCGCTTGTTGTTCCAATTTCAACGTCCGTTATATTGCTCCACGCCTGACTAGCGCTTTGATCAGAAGGTGCGGCTTCATAATAAGTCGTGCCGTCAATATAAAATATTAGCCCGCCTGCAGGACCCGTGTCTCTTAATGAATAATCTCCTATCCCCGCAGTAAACGATCGACATGCGCGAACACTATAAGTATTTGTTTTAGCAACACCTCCCTGATTCCCGTTTCCAAAATATTGATAAGCTGCGTTATTGAACGCAGTTTCGGTAGATGCCCAATAAGCTCCCGTGGGATTAAAATCTCCCACTCCAAACGAGTGCAAGTTGACATAAATCTCGTTTAATTCATCTTTTGAAGGTAAGAAACAATCATCCCAGACAATTCCTCTTTTGATTTCAAGTTTCATTAAGAATATCCATTAACTTTTATAGTTCCTGTCGTCAAATAAGCATCTATTGTATCATAATCAGCTTGTCCTGCTGCAGGCAGATCAGCATTAGTTCCACCGTCAAGCCAAATATTCATACTTGTAGGTCTGTCAGCAAGCTTATTAACACCATCATTGATAATATCCTTCAATACCTGGCAAATATCGTTACCTGAAATTATCGCACAACTATCGAGCTTCAGGTTAACAAGCGTGGCTGGTATAATAGATTTCGAGTACCTGTTAATTTTACTGCCGGTTAAAATCAGATCAGTTGCACTTATTGACATCTTTTTAACAATTTTACCGGGATCACCATACACGTACTGAACAACATTGCCACCTATATAAAATTTGGTCAGCTGATCAAGGTCTCCAACAATGGTTATGTAATAAACATTCTTCCCTGGGTAAACATGAGTTTTTACCTGATCTGCACCGGTAATTCCTTTTGTCACTTCACCATCGCCCCAGTAAATATCTACTGTATAATCTGTTGCTACCGATAACGTAATTGATGCTGTCTGAAGCGTTCCGCTTATATCATACTTGACTTGCATGAAAAACGGTTGAGGTTCTCTTAATTTAATAATAAATTTAGCTACATTATCATTACTGTTCAATTTTTTTATCAATGATAAACCTGCCCCGTGTTTAGCATAAACGAGATGTGCATCTTCCATTGAATCAAAACTTATAGTTTTAAGACCAGGTGCTTCAAATATTGTTTTTATCGACTCTATTTTACCTTGAAAATCAGCTTTACTGGTTCCGTGAATGAAACAGGTTGCAGTCAGATCCCTTGGCTCGAAGAAAAAATCTCCCTGGTCGACAAAACTTTCCTCTCCATGTTCGTCAAGCCAATTATGAACCGGTTGCTTTTTCCTCTTTGCAAAATCCATGCTGTTGCTCAAACGGCTTATTCCAAAGCCGTAATTTAAAAGCATATTTACCCCGTCTATTGTCATGTCAAACTTCTATTTATATGATAATTATACGATAATTATACTATATCTATACCATTTTTATCCTCCACCTGATCTTACTAATGTTTGTTCTGAATTTTTGTTCAATAATGCTGCAATCTGTTCGAGATACCTGTTATATGAAGTGTTTTCTGCAATCTCTACCAGCTGCAAAAATGAGTTCTCGGCAACTTCAAGTCCCTGTGCCACGTCTATTCTTATACCCATTAGCTGACCTGCCAACACGCCGGCTGTTTCTTCTGTTACTCCTTTAATTGCTCTCGTTAGCGGATCTTCTTCTCCGGGTAAAGCAAAATCTTCGCCAAACACTTCCTTCCAAACCTTCATCATGTCCTCCCAGTATCCTTCTGCGTCTTCGATCATAGTTCTATAATCTAATCCGAGTTGTTCAATTTCTTCTTTACTCAATCCTTCTTCTTCAGCAAATTCCCAAAATTTCTTGTAAAATTTCTTCAAACCTTCATCATATAATGACCGCTTTAATGCTTCAATCATTGAGTTCCTTATCAAATTTTCAAAGGTATTTGCAAATATTTCAGCAGAGCCAATCCCCTCGTCAAAACCTTGTGCAATTGCATTTGCAATGCTTTCCGTGGTTGTGCCAGTTAACTCTTGAGCATAAGCGTCCGCCAGCCTTCTACGTGCTTCTTCAAGTTCCCGGAAAGAATCTATATAATCCTGAACATTTTCCTCGTATCCACCAAATCCGAAACCAGCACCCTCGTATCCAAGCCTGTAATATTTATCTAACATTTCCTGCCACTTGTCAATATCCCATTCAGAAGTATCGATCAACGGGTGTCCTCTCCGTGAACTACGAACCTCAATCTCTCCCATTTGATCTAATAATCCATCCATTTCTTTCTCAATATCCTTTACCTGTTCTACAGCATTAACAAGCCACTGGGTCCCATTTATTTCAGCTAATAGCATTAACTGTAATTGCAAATTTCGATTTATTGCATTGAGTACAACATTCAGTTTTTCGTTTGATTTTCTTCTTTCTTCGGATTCAGCTCTATCTCGTTCTTCCCTTATCTGGTTCCCTATGTCATAGATCGCCTTAAACGCACTTAATACTCCACCGAACATACCGCCTGCATCTTCAAGAGTTATTGCTGTATATAAATCCGAAGCACTTTTTATAAGCCTTCCAATATTAACATCAAAACCTACCAAGAACCGTTCTAAAGCACCCAATGCTTCTTCAACTGCATAAACAGATTTCAGGAGTTCTTCCATAATCTCCCTTCTTTCTTCAAGCAGGTCCGTTACAGTTTTGTCATAATCCTTATAAGCCTTTATCATCTTATCAATCATCTTTATTGCTTCTTTCTTCTCGGCAATTGTAGCGTCTTTCATATCACCATACAAACGTATTACATCTTTAATGTGAGGTTTTATTTTTAATAAACTTTTTGCATGTAACTCGACTCCTTTTTTTGATAATTCAAGCCAATCTTCTGTTACTTTCTTTAAATGTTCAGTCGTTTCAATACGTTCCAAATTAGGATCAACCTCTCTTACAACCGGTTTTTCTTCTACTTTCGTTACAATTTTTGTTCTGTTGAAAAGTTCTTCTTCTTCAATATTTAAAAGTTTAAGTATTGCCAACTTAGCTTCTAATACTGCATTCATATCTTCATTAGCTTCCCCTGATTTTCTTACTGCTACCTGCCAAAGATCATACAATTCAGTTAGCTTAGGAATTACATCATACAGTTTCTCTTTTACTCTTACTTCTGCATCAATCGTCCTTATATGTTTCTGAATAATATCAAATTGCTCCTTGTAAGACTTGCCTACAAGCTGGTGAGTTATACCTAATTTCGTGCCTACCTCTGATAATTTATTGATTATTTTCAGCTCTGATTCTGCTTGTTTAATATATCTTCTGGCTTCCCGGGCTGCTGCTTTTGCTATTTTTTCATTCTCCTTCTGAATAATAATCTTATTCACATAGTTTTCATTTACCTCTGCTAACCGCTTTGCAATATTTTCATTTGTCAGTTCTTCGGTTTTCAGGTCCTCAAGGAAAAACGGATATTCTTCTCGTAATTGTTTTATAAGCCTCAGTCGATCCTCTTGCTTAGTATTTGCACTGGTTATCTGCAAAACAAGGGTGTTCAGGGCTACCTGTTCATCCCTGAATACGCCTGACATATTAACTTTTGTCAGGTCAACAAAAGACCTGACCAGTTTGTTCATATCAATAAGCGTTTTACCAACGGCAGGAACTAATCTTTTACTAAGATTAATAGTTAAATCTTTAATGTTTTCTTTGAGTATTCGTTGCTGGTTTGCTGCACTTTGGCTGGTCCTTGCGAAATCACCTATAGCATTTTTGGATTGCCGAGTTATCATATCAAGTGTCACGAGGGCTTTTGCTTGCAGCAAGGCTGTACCGGTAAGTTTCTCCATACCCATTCTGAGTAATTCATGCTGGATGTCAGAGTCAAGTATCTTTACACCAAGAGTTACTAATGAATCCTTTTCTCCTAATAAAGCTTTTGTGATTATTGTGCTGGCTTGGGCTGCCCCGCCGGCAAGGTTGTTAAATGAAGCAAGGTCAACTGCTAATTGCTGAACTGCTAATGAAGTTCCTAATGCTGCTTCACGGCTAAAACCGAATCCCGTGAGCAAGTCGCCTGTTGTACTGAGTAATTCTTCTGCTTTTACACGCGCTATTCCGAAACCCTTGCTTAAAGCTTCTGCTGTTTTATCAGCTTCTTCATTGATCCCCTGGAACGTGACTTCAAACTTCGACCTTATTTCCTCTGCTTGACTTCCTGCTTTAAATAGAGCCTTACCAATATCAATTATTTTCTTTACGACAACGGCACCTATAATGAATTTAAAGGCAGTTTTGAGAGCCTTGGCCATCGACTGTCCGGACTTCTTTACTTTGCCAGTCATTCCACTGATCTCTCGCTGGGCTTCCTTAGAATCCTTTTTAAGCTGCTTATTGTCGATTCCGGACTTGAAGTAAAGGTTTCTACCGGTAATGTTAAGTGCCATGACCTAATTTTTGTGCTAATTCAGCTGGAGAAATTTCCTTATTTTCATCAGTATCTTTAGTACTTTTTCTGTCAAAGGTTGGTATAGAGGTAGTTAACATGAGAATATTAACCCAAGACATTTCCCAGAGTACTTGGTCCATGGTCAGGTGGAAGTAGTTCATCATACCGCCGATTGTCGCCCAGAGATTTCGTTCTGCAGGGCTATCATCTCCCTGCTCTTCATCAGGCTCATGCTTTGGACTAACATGATAGAAGTCGAAAAATCCTTCACGTTTGTCAGGTTCAGGATTGCTGAAACAAGGACTAATAATTCGTGAGCGGTCAGGTTTTCATTAATAAATTTAAGTAACCCTTTATTCGGTTCACTTTTTTCTCCATGCAAGGCGTATCCAACAATCCTTAGCATATCGTCCTTGTTCTTATTCAGGTATTCGATCCCAAACTCGAAAGGCTGTTTTCCAACATCTTCCGTGTTTATCTTGATATTTTCAAGTATCCCGGAAATCTTTACCAGAACACCCAAAACCGGTGGTCTGACAATAAAAACCTTTTTCCTTCTCCTTAAAAACAAAACGTCCCAAATTCCGTAGCTCTTCTTTGTTATCTCTATTCTGAGCGGTTCCTCATTGATAGCACTAACTATCCCTTTCTTTACGTTTTCTGCCTTTTTCACCTTTATAATGTTCCTTACAATCCTGCCTGATATTATCTGCAGTAGACGGCTTCAAAAGATGAACAATTTCTCGTTCATTTTCCTTGACTGAGATCAGTTTTATCCTTCCAAATTTAGTAACCTCGTACTCGACATCTACCTCTAAATAATCGGGCAGTACTTTTGATACTGTTTTCATGACTATAAATTAATTGCCCCTACCAGGAAGTAGAGACAAATATTTAAGCGGTAAAGGCTTCATTCGACAATAAGGCATTGCTGTAATTATGCTTTGCCGTTGCTTTTAGTCTTACCTGAACATCCCCGGCATTGTGAGCCCCGGTTATACCTGTTTGCGGATTAGCAGTACAATCATCAAAGGTTGTACCTGTATCTATCGAATATTCATACAAGGCAAACCCCGTGTATTCCGGTATATCAGTCCAAGCAAATGTATTTCCTTCATCATCTACAACCGGTAACGTGGGACTTGGGACCGGATCAAAGATAACGTGCATTTCATAAGCCGGCAGGTTAATTCCCTGGGCATCTTGTGGAGTCAGTGGAACAAACTCGAATTCAAGGAAACCGGTGTCAGTATTAATCATTTGTCCATTCAGCCCGGCATCGACATTAGCTTTTGGAATTAAAAATACAAGTACTTTACCGTCATTGCCGGGTTTCGTGGTTAGCCTGACTGCTTTTGTCCGAATTGTACCAACAACCGGAGCTTTGTATTCATCATCGCTGACCTTCGTTCCACCAAAGGCACGTACCATATTGTCAACTGTAAAATCTCTCGAATTACAAGCAATAGAAACTACCCTCGATCCGGGAATAGACATATACGGGAAATCGCTTTCCAGTATATTTACATCTGTTTTCTCGGCTTTCTCGATTACGAACGCCGCAGAGTCCGGAACTGTCTTACCGTTGATAATATTGAAAGCATCAACGGCAGGCATAAGACCGGTTGCCGTCACGGTTCCCGTTTCGATTCGCTGTAAACCTATAAAGGTGGTATCTGTTTTAGCCATTTTTCTAAGTTTTAAGTATTATTAATTGTATTTATCAGCACTCTGATATTTATGTAACTCATGCCATTTTCATCGTGCATAAGCTCTTGAGTCATCGCTTCAATATGAAAATGAAACTGGTTATGATTTTCATAATTCTCAATTTCATTAATCACTGCTTTTGCAATACTGTTCAATTTTGTCAGGTCGGGTCCTGACGTTTCACCAAAATCCTTACAATAACAGTTTATGTTCCAAAATCCACTCTGAACTGCTTCACCGGATACTGGTAAAGGTATCAAAACAATATCCTGAGACTTTGAATTGACTGGCTTCCTGTTTCTGTATACATCACCATCAATTTCAGCTTTAACAGCTGTCGTATTAATAGCCTTGTACAAGATTTCGCCTATGTCAATTGTCGTTCTCATTCAAATTCTTTCAACCCGGCTTTCAGCTCTTTTATAATCTTCTGAGCTGTCGGCATTGATCCTGTTATAACATCGTACCCTCTGGATTCTACATAAGAAGCATAGTGCATCCCTGCAAATCCGATCAATACTACACCCACGGGATCCTCCGACAAAACTTCATGTGCGAGCTCTTTTGCCCGTGCCATACCTTCTGCTGTACCTTGCAAGTTCCCGATTTTTTCTACACCGTCCAATGCGACAATATAACCTATCGAACTTCTCAGGTTCCCTGTTCTGTCTTTGTAAGTTCTGCGGTTTCGTGCAAGATTTACAAATCTCTCACCCGCATAAGCATACAACTGTATTAACTGTATAATCAGTTCTTCTTGAAAATTATCAAAAACCTCTTTTACATCTCTTCCAGTGTACAGGGGTTTCAAATCCATATTTCCACGTGTTTTTGGTACGGGAAAATTTGTAAAACTTTAAACTTCACACCTTCGTACTCGAACTCTGCAGTATCTGGTATCAACTCTGAAAACAGTTTGCAATAAACTTTGAATTTGTAAAGTACCTGGTCTCCACCAACATCTATTTTGCGACCCGCACCATTAGGCTGCACGTTGCAATCAATTGGTTTTGTTTGCGGAGTTCCCGCGGTAAACTTTCCATCATCATCGTTAAAAATGCCACCTGTTTTCCAGTGTAAAGTACCTGTATGTGGATACCTTACCATTGTGAAGTCCCGTCAATACAGGCAACGGATTCACCATTTTTTCGATAAATTTCCTTTGCCATCCGGATTAACTGGGCCCGGTCATATTTCACGTTCAAAGAACCTTCTCCATAATCAACATTATTAGCAGTTGCCATGTAAATATCAGCAAGGCATAATTCTATAGTGTCCTTATCCGTTGCCGTGTAAGTCCCGTTACTTGTTACTGCCCGATCAAGCAAAACTTTATTATAGAGATCCGTCGGGACCTCTATACCGGTAGTCATGCTTGTTAGTGCTGCTAAATTAGTCATTTACCTATTATTCATAAGTAGTGACATTGTTTGTATTCTGCAAATAGCAGAAATCAACAGTTTTCCAGCTCGGGAAAGCGTTGAGCTCAACACCGGTAAATTCTGAAACCGGGTCTGTATTACCCCACTTCTTAATAAGACACCGGTTATATTCTGCATAAGTGACATGCTTTGCAGGATAAATTTTCTCTACAATCGGTGCATTCAGCATATCACCAAGATTATCCGAAGGTGTGTATGCAATATTATATTGACTGAAAGGGGTTGCTGCCGTAACAACGCCATCCTTTTCAATCCCTATACTCACATCCACCAACGAAATAATCGGTAAACCCTCTGCTAACAAGAACTCGTTCACGAGTGTAAGCGTGAGATTTACCTTCGGTGTAGCTTTACCGATAGCCCAAGCTGTAATGAAGCATGCCAACTCCGTGGACTTGCGCATGTTGTTCCATACCGATCTCCTCATTCTTATCTTCTCAAGCTTAATCCCTTTGGCTTCTGCAAGTTCGACAATCTTCATAATGTCAGCGATGGGTGTACAGGTTGCACCTGCACTCCAAATAACTGCCACCCCGGTTTTGTTTGCAGCAGGCATTCCAAAGTCGATTGCTGCTTCGGTTATGATACCATCCGGATTCGTGGTGGTGTCAAGCAAAATAAGGCTTGTGCTTAACATTTCGAGCACCATGTAATCAAGCCGTTTATGAGGTGCTTCTGCGGCTTCCTTTACGTCACGGAATACAAGATCGATAATTGCTTTTTCATCAGGGTTAGCGCCCGATGTCATAGCAATATATTCCATAAGGTCAGATTCCTGCATTTGGAATTTTTCACGTAAAGAAGGAATTTCACCGGTTAGTTTTTTGACGTGTCTCCGTGTTCTCAGCGGGGCTGCTGCATTATAAGACACGACTGATGCAGCTGCACCTAATCCAACTGATCCGATCAGCGTTTCATAGGTTATTTTAGTAGTGTTTCTCCAGGAGAAGAAATTGGGCCATACGATAGCACGGTATTTTTCCTGTGTCCTGTCAATCAGGTACTGCAAACCTTTCTTAGTACCTATTTCTTTTAAAATTGATTGTCTTTCTGCCATAATTTCTAAGATTTACAGGTTAAAATGATTGACTGAAAAGGAACCTGTCACCAAGTGCCGTTTTCATTGCGGTAGAAACAGAGAAAGGCAGCCTGCGCTCGTAAACCGTACCACGAGTAACAACCGAAACGGCTGTTGCTGCGGTATTAAGCTGGTCTATCTTAACTCCATGTTTTAATATGCCATTTGCAGGATATTTGTATTCTGCTCCTGATTGTGCTTTACTTTCATAAAAAACAATAATATCTGCTGCCGTCAAGGCCTCGCCTAAAGTTATAGTGGCTGAAAGTTTGAGTATATCATAATCCTCAGATGTGGTCGTGTCGATTTCAATAATATCACAAGCTTGTGCTCCAGCCGCTGATGCAAGATAATCACCAACTAAAAATTCGTGATTTTTATACACCGGATATTCAGTTACACTCTGAGCACAATCAGCATACAACAAGGCTGTTTTCGTTAAATTAACGACACGGGTAGATTCTGTATATTTAACGACAGCCCCGCCGTTTAACCATTTGGTGGCCGCCTTTAACTCCGTTATCTTCAGCGTACCACCACCGGGAACATCTTCAAATATCTTTTGGAAGTAAACCTGACTGTCAGATCCTTCCTTCCGAACAATTTGTAAACCCATTTTTTCGCGTGTGTTAAGTGAATAAATTAAATTTTCAGTACAGGCGTGGCACCATCGGTTTTTTGCTCTTCGACAAATTTGTCAATTGCACTTTTCGTGCCAACCTCGATATCCTTCTCAGATTTTTTTAGCTTCCCTCCCTCATCAACAGCATTTTTAATTGCTTCTGTCTTAATGCCGGTGATTTTTTCCTTTAACTTAGTCACTTGCTCTTCCAGCGGAGTCTCGCTTTGAAGATTGAGATTATCTACCAATCCCTCGTCTAATTCCTCTTTTTTAAGCAGAGCCTTAGCTTGAGTGATTTTTACTTCTGTAGTCGTTTCAGTTTTCATTGACTTGACAGTTTCAGTAAGTGTTCCAACTGTCTTTGTCAGTTCATGCAAAGCCTTCTGAGTAACATCCATTTTTTCCAAATCTTCCTTTTCCTTTTTCTTTGCTTCATCATCTTCCGGATTCTCCAACTTTTTTAGCTGTTCCTCGGTAAGATTGTGCTTCTTTTTGAAGGTCTCGATTCCCTGGGTTACTCTCTTGTCCCCTTCCTTCTGGACGATCAATTCATACTCTTCCTTGAGTTTAGAATTTTCAGGCTGTTCAAGGAATTTATCCAGGGATGTTGGAATTACTTCTTTCAAAGTATTCACCGCTCCTTCAATTTCTTCCTCTTTAGTAACCTTAACTTTCGTCCAAAGATTTTCTGATAAGCCGACTTTTTTCAAAGCAGCTTTGATTTTGTCTTCCATCTCTGTTCAAATTTAAGTTAATAACTAACGTGCCGGATTTTTATTTACGTCTTCCTTTTTTCCGACCTCTTTTTACTTTTTTAGGGCGACCAACTTTCTTTGGACGACCTACTTTTTTTCCCTTTGGCATAATTTGTAATTTTTGTTACTTTAGTTACTACACTAAAGAATTTATCAAATATAAAATCTTTTTTCCTGACTTCCAATAAAATTTTTTCAATTTTTTATCCATTTTAAAATAAACCTTCTGTAAGTGCTGACCATTCTTTCTTGTATTTTCTTAATTCATCATTCGTTATTCTATACAAATTTTGTAATATTTCCTTCGGAATGATTCCGTTCTTTATCTCCGTTAAAACCTTAAACGTTTTTCTTTTTATGATTTCTTCTTTATTCATTATTTTACTACCTCCTCTAATTTTACTAAAGCTACTCCATACTTATCATATTCTATCTTCAATACTTTAAAAATTGTATTACTATTAAATAATACTTCTGATTCTTCTTTCATTAATGTCAAACCATTCAAATTTATTCCACTTTTTGAATTGATTTCAAACAAAACTTCTATAAATTCTTTACTAGGATATTTTCGAGTCATTGAACTTTGACATGAATTAGCCCAGCCTTTTGCAAATGATCTATCAAAGCTGCTTGACCAAAATCGTTTTTCCTGAATGGTATTTCCAATTTTATATTTACTTTTAAAATAATCTTTAGGTAAACTAGTCCCTCTATGTACAATTCCAGTAGTTTCATCCAATTTATTAAGTGCGTCTTGCAATACTTTTATAAACGAATCATTAGTTACATTTCTAACTATTTTTCCGTCAACCAAATCTTGTATGTACAAATTAATATCCTCTCCACCAGTATATCGAAAAATAGAAACCCTCTCTGTTTCGTTCAATAAATCCAACCTCTTTTTATTCAGAACACCTTTAGTAAACGCCTCTGGTTTCTGCCATGCTACAAGATTATTATAATACGGAAGTTTTTTAATTCTTTCATAATCTTTAGCATTTGCATATTGCAATTCCACTAATCTTCTGGATTTACCTATGCTGCTTTTCAGCTTCAAGTCTTTATTGAAATTCTCAGTCCAATAAGGCTTATTTTTCATCTTTGCAATCTTACTCACGTTTTTGTTCACGTATCTCTCGGCCTTGATAGGAATTTTATCAACATACAATTTTTTATCAATTTTACCTGTCTTTAGATACTTGATGAACTTATCTTCTTTCATCAATATTGAGGTTGTATAACATAAACAATGTGGATGCCAGCCTACAAATTTGAACTCTTTTGGGTAGCTTCCTTTCATCTCATCACAAATGTCATAAACTTTGTGCTGACCTGATAAATTCACCTTGTAACCTGCAACGAAAGGTAACTGCTTTCTTCTCATGTAATCAGATGCCCTGTAAGCCATGTTTGTCTCCGTGGCTGCTAATCTGAGTGCGTTTTTATATGAAGATCGGTAAACTCCGGCTCCGGGTTTATATGCCTTGGCAGGTCTGCTCAATACCAGTTTGCCGGTTTCGTCCCTTACTCTTCTGTACAACCGGTTAGGCTCTACAAGAATATTGCGAACGTCTCTCGAGATCTCTGCTGCATCTTTTCCCGTTGCAATACCTTGACTGATGTGAAATTTTAACTGGGACTTGGTTTCGTTTGTGAGCCTCCAAACTCTTTTACTCAGGTTGAATTGGTTAGTATCGGTTCTAGCAATAAAAGCGTTTAGAGCTTCTGTATTGGTCTGGAATATCTCTTTCCGGATCTTGTTGGATATGTAAATATTTTTAATGTATGCCCTTGCAAGTTCATCGTTCTTTTGACTTGCCAACATCCATTCACTTATGACACTCCGGCTTATTTCACTTTCTAACCGAATTGATTGTTTTCCGAGGATAATGTCTACCCTGTCGCCTAATTTCTTATTCTGCGCCCAGGTAAACCTTGCGGGATTAATAAATTTGTGGCTTGCTATTTCCCTGCCAAGCTCTGTATAGGATTTCTCAAGTAACGCCCTTACACGCCTTGAATTTCTTCGCATATTACGAAGATGCCGGGCATAATATTCTTTCTCATCCATCTACCCTGAATATTTCAATAATTTTTCTGAATAAATACTGATTAAAATATTGCCATACTTCCGCGGTTTCAGGTGAATGAAAAATGCCTCTTTTCCATAAAAGCCTTTCTGTAAGGTGTCCGGTTTCATGAACTAATTCATCTATTGTTATTTCATTTTTCATCAATAAATAAATACCATAATATTTGTCATTTTCAAGCTCAAATACTATTGCACCCACTTCTTTGTCTGCAAAATAATCATCCCATTTTTTTTCAGGAATTTTATAACTTAACAACTGCTTTTTAACAATCCTGTTAATATCATTAGTTATCCCAACACATATAATATCCCTGTAAACATCACAATCAAACGTCTTCAAATAATCGTTCTTTCCCGTGGCTGGGGCAAGATTTAGGAAATCTAATAATTTCATTCAATAACTTGGCTTCCAGTAATTAAATCTTCTTTTTTCTGTTCTTCTTCAATTTCATCGAGTACTTCATCAGGTTTCTCAACCAATGGATTCTGACGAACTGCTGACTTTTGGCTCATTATGGGTTTTGCCCCTGATGCTGTATATAGAGTATTGACAATTTCCACTAAACTCTCAGGCAATACGTCTCCAAACTTTATCCCAATGTCAAGATCATTGAAATTCTTCGCCTCATCTAAATTTATCATCTTTGAATGAATTGCCTTCAATATATTTATTCTCCGGTTAAAGCCTTCAGCAAAGATTTCCTGTTTATTCAAAGACTTGAGAATGCTGTCAAGAAACATGAATTTCAATGCAATACCTGAAATATTAGGTATTCCTTTAACATTATCAAAGCTCAAATCCGGTGTTTGTGTCTGACTGTGAATTAAGCCTTTTAGCGTTTTTAATTCCAGCTCCATCGATGCCGGTGTTTGATCCCAAGTAATATACCCAACGTCTCCATATACAGTTTGTCCACCAATATCTTCTGCTTCTATTTGAAATAATTTAGCAATTTCTCCTTTATCTGGCATAGTGCCCTCTTTTAATTTACCCTTTATTTTTACTGCGGGACTACTAAAATAATCATTTGTGTCTATCAGTTTACTAAGCCTTAGTTCAAACTTATCTATTTGCGTCTGAACATCATCCCATTCTGTTTCATCCTGCTCGTAATAAACAATCGGTATTTTATCAATCATTACTTTTTCTTCGGTTTCTCCTTCACCTAAAATTACACCATTAACCCTTTCAGTTTTTTCCCAAGTATTTTTAGTGCCCTTTGCAAAAGTGATTATCTGCTCTGCAGTATAAACATCTACGTAGTCAATTTTTTTCCCTTCTTCATTCAGTGCTTGGTAAGTCCTTGTAAATGCTACCATATCCCCGTATTCATTAAAAAAAGGATAAATTCTGTCCCCGTTTTCATAACTGAATATAGTAGCCCTTATTTTTAGATTCCCGTCCTTGTCTTTCACCACTTCAAAATACTCTGCTACTTGTGTCTCTTTAAAAAGTGTACGTGCCAGTTTTTTATTATGAGAATCCAGCTTTGCTTTTTTCCACGTGTCTTTTATCAGTCCAAATGCTTTATCAAATTTTTTTTCCGAACTATTATTCTCAAGATTAACCGGGGCGCCAAATAAAAAAGAAACTGCAAAATTGACTATCTTCTTCTGAAAGGTTACAACAATTTTTGCCTGCTCGACTTCTATTCTGTTATCTTCGGGTCCAATATACTTCGGTGTTCTGTTAAGTATATCATGCTCTCCTTCAAATTGATCTTTGTATTTATCAATATCCTCGTACTTTGTTTCATCTGCTGTAAGCAAATTCACAATTTTACTATTGTCGTCTAACGCTAAAATGTCGCTGATTTTCATGACTTTTATGGTTTAAATTATTCTTAAAATATTCCTAATTCATCTTTGGAAGTGTACTTAGCTGCCTTTGGACGTACTCTTTTCATCGGGTAATAAGTTAAAGCAACTGAGTCGCTTTTGTCCGGGGATCTGCCAATTCTTTCTTTAATATCATCTTTGGGTTCCAGTATTATCGAGCCATTACTTTGAGTTAGCCAATGTATTTCAGTAAGCTCCTGTGTCAATTCATCATCAAGTGGCAAAGCAAGTGTAGGGCTAAACTGAGGGTCAAGATCGTCTCTTAACGACCAGTACATAAAAGCCCTCATGTTTGCAAATGTACGAACTTCGGTTTTATCATGCAATCCTTTAGCATTTTCTGAGGCTTTTGCACTTATTGCATTTTCAATACCTTGCTCTACAAGCCTTGAATATACACCAGCGCCTTCTCCTATCGTATCAATAAAAGCATAACCACCTTTAGCAATTATATTTTTGATTTTACCGGCGTTCTCCATGTGGATGGTCTCCCTTTTACCCTTGTTTGCATCAAGTACAATTCTGTCAAAATAGTTTTCATACCTGTATGCAAAAGAGGTTCTGTCTTTACCCATTCCAGCTACATCCACACCAAGCTTTAACTCCCTCTTTACAAATAAATCTCTGTCAGATTGTGAGAAATCAAGCCATCTTTGCTGGGCTGCCTCGACCCAGTGAATCGGGATTAACGTGTCTTCATCTTCATCAGGGAACTCACCGAGAACCTTTACTTTAAAATAATTGCTCGGTCTGTAACAACCACCATTCCACTTGAAATCAAGATCGACCATTTCATCTTCCTGGACCTCGATGGCCCAGCCGAGTTTTTTTATTTTTTCATCAATCCATTCAAAATCCACCTGCCCGGGAATAACTATTTCAACAAATTCATCTTCTGAAATTTCACCAGTGAGTACCTTTTTGTAATTTAGCACGTTCGGTGCGTCCAGGCAGTTTAATCTGAAATTCTTGTAAGCAGGTGATTTTACAGATCTGTATGCCTCTCCTACAAGTCTATTCGGGTTAAATACAATAATCAACTTTGAATTTGCCTGCAGTACTCCCTCGATTGCAGTGAAAGTAATATCATCTACACCACTTGCTTCAGTGACAACTACCATTATATTCGGACTGTGAAATCCTGACCAACTCTCAACAGATCTATCTGCAGCTTTAAATCCAATTAAATAATGTCGTTCATCAGGAAATTTTATACTGTCAGTCAGCAACCTTCCACCCGGGTCCAAAACTTCCTGTGCGTGTTTGTACAAATTTGCTATTTCAGGCATCATGATCGATCTGACTTGCCTGCCTGTCGGTGCAGTGTTAATAACTTTGCTCGGTACGTGCAAAATCAAAAAACATAATGAAGCCACGGCTGCAACATAATCTTTGCCCCTTGCATTTCCACTCCTTACAGAAACTCTCCTTGAGTTTTGTATAGCATGAAGTATTTCTTCCTGCTGGGTGTCTAACTTTGCACCTAATACATCATAGGCAAATTTATTCCAGTCAGATTTCCATTTCGGTATTAATAATCTTAGAATTTCATTTTGATGTTCCAGAAGCATCTTCTCCTTTTTTATTACTTTTCTCTTGTTCCTGATAATCTTTAATAAGCTCGGTAAGCGAAGGTGAAGCCCCATGTTCAATTTCATGTCTTTCTCTCCATCCCTCACATATTTGCATCCAAAGTTTTTGACTTGCCGAACTTCCTTTTTTTGCTGAATTTGCTATTGATATTAATACATCATCCGACAATATTCTTAGAGGATGCTTTAAGGGATCGAATTCTAATGTATCAATATGTTTTTTAATTGTCTGAGTTGATAAATTACAATCTTCAGAAACTTCGTCATAGGTAGGTTTTCTTCTGAGTTTTTTAATTAAATCCACATAGGAATCCCTGATAATTGAATGATTCAATTCCCATGTAATATTTCTTGAACTTTCAGGTAAGTTTTTATCTGTTGATTTTTTCATAATAGTCTATTGTATTTTTACAAATTTACAAAAAACTCATAAACAAAAAAACCTGCTTTTTCAACAGGCTTTTATTCTTTGATTTTTAAACAATCATCAAAATAATTTTGGCTCTTTTATTTTTTATTTATAAATGATATTCAGATTATCCATATTAGTTTCATCTTCCGATAAGCATATATCCTCTTTGAATTTTGCCAAATCTTCTTTTATATAAAAAGGTTTATCTGTATTTCTTAATATTTTTATTGCAGATTTCAGAAATTTATGCCAGTCTATTGATTTTTCGTAATTCTTGAAATGATTCAATTTTCCTATTTTATATTGATCAACATAAGGTAAAGATAATTCTATTAATTTTAAAGATTGTTCCGGGTAAATTACCGGTTCAATACTTACCCAAGTTTTGATATTATTTTCATGAAGTTTTTTTAATGCTTCAATTCTTTCTTTTGGAAATGCCGCATTGGGTTCAATTTCCTTTGATTTTTCAGTATTCAATATCGTTAATGTTGCCCCGACTTTTATATTTCCATCAAACTGGGTGAATAAATCTAAATCTTGTAAACATCTATTTCCACCTTTTGTCAATATTGAGACTGGGATTCGATATTTAAGTAATATCGTCAGAACTTCTCTGGTTAACTTTTTTTCATCATTAAATTTACAGTAAGGATCACCTGTGAAACATAATAAAACTTGTTCTGGATCAAAAGATAATGCTTCTGCATCTAATTCTATTTGTCTTAAGAGATTTTTTCTTTCATTTACTTGTCTGAATTGTTCTCTGGTTTTATGCAAAATTTCAGGAACGTAACAATATTTACACCCATGATCACATCCTGAATAAATATTTAAAGCTAAAGAGCTGTATTCTCTTGCTTTTCCTTTTGGTTTATAAATTATATTCATACTGCAATTTAATCATTATCAGTTAATTATCCAAATAAAAATAGAAATAATTTATTCTATTATGTTTTATTGTATGAATTTCTTTTACTCCGGTTCTTAAGGATATATAATCAAATAATTTCTGTTCAGCATTTTTCCAAAATAAAACTTTTACTTTATTCAACATATTTTTTGAATATCCTAAATAATATAATAAATCATTATTTATTGAACCCATTCTTATCTGAATAAAAGTACAAAATATATGTCCTTTATAATTTTTATCAAAAATGATTTCCAATTGTTTGAATGGAGTTCCGTAAGCGTCCAGATCAATTATATCAAACTCATTTAAATTTAATGATTTTAAGAATTTTATATTGTCTCCAATTAAATATGTATTGTCTAATCCGCTCTTTTTATCTATGCTTAAAACTTCAATTTTTTTATTATTGTTTTTTTTTATTGTTTTCCAAATTATTCCTTCGCCGGCAAAACAATCCAATACTTTTATGTCTTTATCCGGTAAAAAAGTTAATCTTAAACTTATTTTATCCTGCAAGTATGTATTATCAGTTTGAGGATTGCTCATAATCAATAAAATTTTTTGCTTTTATTTGTTCTATTAAATCTGCAATCTCTATAAATTTTTCAGGTGGAAAGGATAATAATATATGAGTTTTTTTGAATGGGTCTAAATTTATCTTACTTATTTTGCCTTCTGTTTTAATTTTTAATTCATTTTCCTCAAAGCCCCAATCTACCAAATCATCAAAATCAAATTCATTTAATAAATCAAAATCCCAATCTCCCCCTGCTTTATTTGCTACAATATTAGCCTTCTCGCATTGTTTTTTTGTCCATTTTACCTGTCTGTAATTATATTTTTCTTTATTGAAAATTATATATCCAAAAGCAACAGTTCCTGTTTTAGTTGGTTTATTAAATTCCTCTGTTATTTGTATTTCGGCATTTTGAAATATTATACTTCGCTGGTTTCCGCCAATTATCTCATTGCTGTTTAAATCATGAACTATGCCAGATAGATCACCAAGCTCCTTTAAATCTCTTTTAAGTAATTCTTTTTGCTTATCAGTAATTTTCCTGGGATTCTTGTAATATTTATTTAATTCATTTATTTTCATTTTTTCTTCTTTATGTATAATTAAAAAAGCTAAACAGGATTTTACGCTTTATAAACCTATCTACCAAGCGGAGATTGACTGCAAAATCGAACCCTGTAAGCACAATTAATTTTTCTGATATCTAAAAAAAAAATCTTCTAAAAGCTTTTTTACTGTTTTAAATGTTTTAGAAAAAGATTTTGCAACTTCTATATGTTCATCAAATGCTTTTATAAGATCATTTGCTGTTTCTTCACTTATTGTTTCGTTTTGCTTTCTTTCTGATTTACTCATTTCTGTATTCATATTAGTTTAATAATTATTTTAATTACTATTGAAAATTTATTCTTTTTTGCAACTCACGACTCCTAATTTATACTTTTAAGTCACCTGATTTCGTGACTTCAACACCACAGGCTGTACAATAGTACTTTTTCTTCCCATTGACTGTTTTCGACTCTATCATTGCTTCACAGCATGATGTTTTTGAATAACTCATGATTTTTGATTTTTATGTATGAATAATAATGCTAAATCTCATTTTGGATGACTTCTAAATCCGCTACTCGCGACTCCTAATTTATACTTTAGTTTTGCCTGTTTTCGTGACTTCTTTATTACAGGCTGTACAATAGTATTTCCTATTTTTGCCACTTCCTTTTGACTTTACCATTGCTCCACAACATTTTGTTTTGATAATTCTTGCCATTATTTCTAAGATTAAATTAATATTAAGATTGCTTCTGAAACTTCTTCAAAAGTTCAAGGTACTCCTTGTATTCTTCCTGACTTAACGCTCTTTTTGCCTTTTCCTTTCCAAGTTTTTTGACCAGCTGCATATATCTGCTAAATTCAGGGATAAAAGGTATTTTAACAGAAAGGAATACTGGAGGCTGGGTTTTGCCGGAGAAAACACCCAGGTAAACCTTTCTAGTCCTTTTAATAATCTCAAATTCTTCATCTGTCAGCTCCCAGCAGCTTATACATTTTACCTTATCAGTGTATACCGGTAACGGCATTACTTTTTTTTCCTGACCTTTAGGTGCTTGCAGTTTGTACATGCTTTCAGTAAAATCAATTGGTATCATTACTTTAATTTTTATTCATAAAAACAACCTTGCTTCTGTT
>JAUWBB010000243.1 GCA_030605195.1 Bacteroidota bacterium | reverse complement strand
AAAAAAAAGCACGATCACAATCAGAACCCTGACCGATCTGAAACCGGGAGATTATGTTGTTCATACAGACCACGGAATAGGACGATTTGGAGGACTGGAGAAAATCGAAATAAACGGGAAGATCCAGGAAGCCATTAAACTGGTATACAAAGACAATGATGTTTTGTATGTAAAGATCCATGCACTTCACAGAATTTCAAAATATAAAGGCGGAGACTCTAAACCCCCGAAAATCTATAAGCTGGGAACGGGGGCATGGCAAAACCTGAAACGAAACACGAAAAAAAGGGTTAAGGATATTGCAAGAGATCTGATCAATCTATATGCAAAGAGGAAAAACCAGAAAGGATTTGCATTTGACGCAGATACTTATTTGCAAAAGGAATTGGAAGCCTCCTTTATTTATGAGGATACACCCGACCAACTCGAGGCTACCAGGGCAGTAAAAGATGGAATGGAGGCTCAGTTTCCGATGGATCGCTTAGTATGTGGTGATGTTGGTTTTGGCAAAACCGAAGTTGCTATTCGTGCAGCCTTTAAAGCGGTTGCCGATAGCAAACAAGTGGCAATACTCGTACCTACAACCATTTTGGCTCTTCAACACTTTCATAGCTTCGGGCAGCGATTAAAGGATTTCCCTTGTAATATTGATTTTATCAGTCGTTTGAAAAAACCGAAAGATCAGAAAATATCAATCAGAAATCTTGCCGAGGGGAAAACGGATATAATTATAGGCACACACCGCCTGGTAAGCAGCGATATTCAATTCAAAAATTTAGGCCTGTTGATCATCGATGAGGAACAAAAGTTCGGGGTTGCCGTTAAAGAAAAACTAAAAAACCTGAAATTAAACGTCGATACACTTACGTTAACCGCCACACCTATTCCAAGAACCCTGCAATTTTCCCTTATGGGTGCACGTGATTTTTCCATTATCAATACACCACCTCCAAACCGGCATCCTATTGTAACTGAACTACATCAATTTAACGAAGAAATTATCAGAGAAGGTATAAATTACGAAGTTAACCGAAACGGACAGGTATTTTTCGTTCATAACAGGATTGAGAATATTCCTGAGATCGAGTCAGTGGTTAATAGTGTATGCCCCAATGTAAAAACGGTTATTGCTCACGGACAGATGGAAAGCAGAAAGTTGGAAGATGTTATGTTGGGTTTCATCGGCGGTGAGTACGATGTGCTGATTGCCACCACGATAATAGAATCCGGACTGGATATTCCAAATGCAAATACTATTTTTATTAATGATGCTCATCATTTTGGTTTAAGCGATCTGCACCAGTTGCGCGGCCGTGTTGGCCGTTCAAATAAAAAAGCGTTTTGTTATTTAATGGCGCCTCCTTTGTCGCTGCTTACACCTGAAGCAAAAAAGAGATTAAAAGCTATTCAGGATTTTTCCGAACTTGGTAGTGGATTTAGTATCGCGTTGCAGGATCTGGATATTCGCGGTGCGGGAAATCTGCTGGGCGCAGAGCAAAGCGGGTTCATTGCTGACATTGGTTTTGAAACTTACCACCGGATCCTCGATGAAGCCATTAGTGAACTCAAAGAAAACGAATTTAAAAAACTGTATTCGGATAAGAGAAGTTTGGACAAAATAAATCAACAGGTCAGTCAGGAATTGGGGAAAATAAAATTCGTTAAAGATTGTTTTATCGATACCGATCTCGAACTAATGTTCCCTGATGATTATATTTATAATATTACGGAAAGGTTGAGATTATATCGTGAACTGGGTAATATTCAGGATGAAAAAAGCATGATAAACTTTGAGCAAAATCTGATCGATCGTTTCGGTTCTTTACCTGAGCCTGCCAGGGAATTATTAAATATCGTACGGTTGCGTTGGGTGGCAATGGATCTCGGATTTGAGAAGGTCTTTTTAAAAAACCAAAAAATGATACTGCATTTTATCTCCGATCCGGATTCACTTTACTTTAAATCCCCGGGTTTTTCAAAAATTCTTGATTACATACAAAAACAACCGGGTGTCTTTCAGATGAAAGAAAATAAGGACAAACTCAGCTTGGTTGCAACCAGTGTTCCCGAATTACATTCAGCTATTGATTTGTTAAGAAAAATTAAAGAACATTAGTTATCAAGAATAGTTAATTGTTATTTGTTATAAGTTAATGGTTAGTAAACCAGAATCCATTAGTTGAAGAGCCGAATTGTATTCGGTTGGGAAAAGACCTGCCAGAGTTCGACTGGCGTCAGCCGGGTGGAAACGATACAGTCGGGCCAGGAGTACCTGGCAGAGTCTGAAAAGGAACATCGGGCGTAGATGTAGAGCCGAATTGTATTCGGCTTAAACAAAGACCTGCCAAAGTCGTTTAACAGTAGCAGTGGCAGCCCTGTTAAATACGCTTCTGCCATAGGCATTCCTACGGAAGCTGTATTTCATAATTTAACAGGGCAAGCGGCAGGATGCATGGAAAGTAGGCAACAGGTTGTACGCAGTAGGCAGAATAAGCCTGGCTGGCTTTCGCATCCCGGGAATAAGTATCAATCAGATCAAAAGCGTTTGCTTTTTATTATCCCCCATGACCTCCAGATTCTCTATTCAGTTAAATTCTTTTATTAACGTAGAATTATATTAAATAGTGATTTTTAATAGTTAAATTTGTAATAAACAATGAAATTATGGAAACACATAAGTTTACAGCCGAAATAACCAGGGATAATGAAGTAAACCAATACATTGGTATAATCCCAGGCCTACCGGGAGCTCATACACAAGCCCCGACACTGGATGAATTGTATAAAAACCTTCAGGATGTTGTCCAGCTATGCCTTCAGGAAATGAGTAAAGAAGAGATCAAGAATCTCCCTGAATTTATTGGCTTTCAACAAATATCTGTTGCTGTATGAGCCGGAAACTTCCTGTTGTCAAGGTAAAGATCCTTGAGATATGATAAATAGAACATGGAACTCTGAACGCTGAACAAGATGATTGATTATTAAAATAAATTATCCAAAGGGCTTTTCACATTGTACTTATTGCGGCTCAGAACATGGGTATAAACCATGGTTGTTTGTACGTTTTTATGTCCAAGTAGTTCCTGCACTGTCCGGATATCATAACCATCCTCCAGTAAATGAGTGGCGAAACTGTGCCTGAGGGTATGGCACCCTGCATTTTTTTAATGCCTTTTGGCATTACAATTCCTGAAACGAGTTGGTTTTTACGTATTATAATGCAAAAATAGCATATTATATGGATAAGTCCGTATTTTAGAACAATAAATCATATTATACGGATTCCGTTATTGATTGCATATATGAATATAATATTGTATTTTGCAGTAGAATATATGTTGGCCTGAATAAAAAATAAAATGCATAGAACAAAGGAATCACCCGGAATAAAAGTTTATTACGACACTCTAACAAAGATATTTCGCCTTCAGTCAGGCATTATGACAGCTGCCTTAACTCATTCCGGGGAAAGGGGTAGAAATGACGAACAATACCTAAGAGATTTCTTGAAAAAAATACTTCCAAATCGTTTCAGTATAGGAACAGGCTTTGTGGTATCTTCGGACCTGTCAACTCCACCAAGTGGCCAGAATGACATCGTAATATCAGATCAATATTGGAATCCTTCATTATATAATGAATTAGCCGCAGAAGTTTATCCGGTTGAAACAGTTTACGCGACCGTAGAAGTTAAAGGGGTGCTAGAAAAAGCACGTAAAGGCAGGAAAAAGGCAACAGATATAGATGCTGCTTTTGCCAATATTGCTAAAATTCGGAAACTAGCCAAACATAAGAAATACGTTGAATACACTGCGCACCCAAAAAATTGTGACAGACAAGAAAAGAAAGTAATAGAACCTAACTATTACAAAATGGTTTTGCCCCCTATGGCATATATTTTTGCATATGCAAAGAAAGGATGGCGTACTTTAAATGATTTTCGATTAGACCTCGAAGAACATCTTGGGCGCCATACAGATGCACATTTACACGGCATAGTTGTTCTTGAAAAAAATTGGTTTGCTTTCCAAGAGTCATACAATTCTCCTGTTTCAGTTCAGGCTTTTGAAGGTAACGTTCTAATACGTTTCGTAAACACATTGCTAAGAGGCATCCAAAGCATACCTATGGCGATAGCCTCAATTGATGACTATCATAGGGCAGGGCTCTTCGAGAGCGTTTTAGCTGGTGACTATCAAGAATCAGCATATATGGGAGATCCAGAGCCTCCAGATGCTGCATATGAAGAATAGCAAAAGGCCAACAAACCAGTTAAGTTGACCGCCATTACTGCTGGCCAAAGTTTTCGTGCTTCCTATCGAAAGCTTTAAGCTGCTTTCAAAGATGATTCGGTGGCGGCAACTTACTTCATCGTTATACCTCTTAAATCTTTTAATAAGGAAATTATCATGAAAAATGTTCTATTAACGGCGGTCATTTGTTTTATGGTTCTCAACGTTTTTTTTGCTGGAGCACAAGGATACAAAACCATTGGAACTATTCATCGTGACGATCCGGCAATTAATAAACTTATCCCGGTAGATGCTGTTATTGAAGTTTTGGCTGAGGGATTTGACTGGAGCGAAGGTCCGATGTGGATTAAAGATGGAGGTTATCTATTGTTCAACGACATCCCGCGAAACACTACCTACAAATGGAGTGAACAAGAAGGATTGACTATTTTTCTACGACCGGCAGGCTACTCATTGGGTGACAATCCACCAGGAAAAGAGCTTGGCTGTAATGGCTTGTTTATCAATCCGACTAACAGCCAGCTTGTACTGTGTGATCAAGGCAATCGCTGTGTAGCTGTGTTAAATCAGAGTAACTGGACTAAATCCATCATTGTGGACAAGTTTGAAGGGAAAAAACTCAATAGCCCAAATGATGTCGTAATTAGTTCACATGGGCACTATTATTTTACAGATCCACCATACGGTTTAACATGGCCTGATTTTCCAGGAAAAGAACTCGATTTTTCCGGTGTCTACCATTTGAGTTCCGACGGAACTATGAGGGTAGTTACGAAGGAGTTGGACAGGCCTAACGGTATTGGCTTATCACCTGATGAAAAAACTCTTTATGTAGCCAATTCTGGTAAAAGGAAAATCTTGATGGCGTTTGATGTTGCAGATAATGGTGTTACCAGTAACGGTCGTATCTTTTATGATGCTACTGAGTTCGACAAATATGGTAAGCTCAGAGCCTTTGACGGATTAGCAGTTGATGCTGCTGGCAATATATGGGCAACTGGTCCTGGTGGAGTAA
>JAUWBB010000051.1 GCA_030605195.1 Bacteroidota bacterium | reverse complement strand
TCCATAAGATGCAGTTTGCCACAGAGCAGACCCTATAATTTCTTTTTTCAAATCTGCACCATTTTGAATCAAAATTTTTAGATTTTCAACTTTACCACTTTTTGCTGCCAACTCAAGAGGGGTCATTCCAGATGCTTCTCTCGTGTTTATATTTACATCATATTTGAGCAATAACTGAATCATTTCCGGATTCGCATATCTGGCTGCGGCACATATTGGGCAAACAAACTTATCTGATTCCGGATTTACACCTGCCTCAATGAGCAATTCTACCAACTCACTATTTTGCTCTTGAATAGCCACCATAAGACTTTGTCTTGTAACATCGATACCTCTATTCCATAATTCAGCCCTGGCAGGCGATTCCACCGCCATTTTTTCATTGAAGATATCAATCATCCGGGTTAATTGTAAATCACGGGCCACACCTGCAGCCGTACTGCCTCTTTCATTTTCGGCAAAAATATCGGCTCCATGGTCCAACATTTGTCGGACAAGTTCCTCGCTCCTCTGTCGTGTTGCCTCTACCAGCGAATGGGTATTCCCATTATAGATTTTGTTATTGATTTTTCTTACTATATAAGGCTTAACCCAGGGGTCTATTGAAATTAAATATAAAATTCCAGTGATAACGATGATTAGAATTAATTTACGAAAACGTAACAGTGGAGATTCGCTTAAGATCTTCTGAATTTTTTTACCCAGGAATAAAACAAAACCTCCAATAATTAAATACAGGATAAATAATGTGATTAAAAATGGCAATACATTAATTAGATATTCTCCAAGATCACCCTGACATATTACTTTAAATTCATTCATTGCTACATAACCGGGCATGTCAAAGGTTCTCCAAGCGAATCCACCTTCTGCCATCTGATAGCCACATGGGCAAATGAGTGGAGATAAAGGGATGACTAATTGATGCAATAAAAGTGGCCCTACGGTTACAAACATGACACCAAACCATAAAAGAAATCCGAATTTTGAAAATTTCCTTACCATTAAATTCGTATCACGTTTTGCGAATGCAAGCCACAATGGAAAATGAATTGCAAAAAGATAAAAATATGCTAATCCTAAAATCGTGCGGAATGAGACAATTTTAAAAATTGACAGGACTATTAAACCGATAATAATAATTCCTATGAGCCATGAAAAGATAGACTTAATCTTGGGAGAAGGCCCAAGTTTTTTTATTAATCCTTTTTTATATTTCTTAAATTTTAGCTGACCTGTATATCTTTCATTAAGATCTTCGATATTACAATTTCCAGGCAAATACCATTGTTTTCTTTTCTCGCTCCAGATGGCCTCTCCAACTGCGCGTAATAGATCCTCAGTTTGGTTATCTTTTTTATAGATAAGTTTCCACATTCTTTTTTTATTATACTGAGCAGATTTTAAGATGACGTTGTGTGCCATTTGAGACCTCTTTTATTTAAAGTTATTATTACAAAATTTTATTTGAGTTTGGTCTGGATATATAAATATACTAACTATATATCAATTCCAGGATATTTTCAATGTTTTGGGATTAATTTTACCAAGTAGAACGACTTTCCGAGTCGTTTAGCGACTCGGGTGAGTCGCTCTACAAAGAGAAGGGTCTGAAGTAAAAACTGCCATAGCTTACCAGGAGTTAGCTGCTGCATTCAGTGCAAGTAACTGGCAGGGAAACCCGTACAACCGCTTTTAGCGGTCAGACGGATAAGGGATGGCAATTTAATTTCCTGATAAAATCCAGTGAATTTATTTGGTAGTCAGGGTACGATAGGTTCTCCTCGTAGCCCGACTTCAGCCTCGTGAAATAGTGGCGGAGCCACTGCTGCAAAGCAGCATTTCACAGGGTCAGCTCGGGCTACGAGTAAAATTGTGAGGCTTTCCTGTTCCGGTCCACGGAGCCAATATTCCCTGATGAAGGATAGTAGTTGGACCGGTTTCCTTTCGTTCATATTTACCCCGGGCTGAAGCCCGGGGCTATTTATATTTGGACAGCGGCAGGCCAAGGGGATAATGGCTAATAATTTGTCAGCAAAGAATAATACATAGAAATATTGTACGATAGAATAATTTCCCTATTATTTTTGTCTAATATACTACAAACCTCATTAAAAATTAATATCATGAAACAAAAACAAAGATCTTATCCAAAACGTTGGAGAAATCCAATACAGGTATTGACAATTGTCTTTTTAGTTTCTTTCTTTTTAATCCCAATGGGTTCATATGCACAAGGTGAAAAAGTTAATTTTTCAGGTGAGTGGTCATTTAATGAATCAAAGAGTAATATTGGTGAAGGAAGATTTCGCGGGGCTTCCTCAAAATTGACCATAAAGCAGGAAGGGAACAATCTTACTATTGAAAGGCTTCGAAGAGGCCGGGACGGACAGGAAATGAAATCGACAGAAAAACTGACCCTGGATGGTAAGGAAAGTGAAAACGAGGCAGGCAGAGGGACAAGAAAATCAGCTGTAACCTGGTCTGATGATGGCAAAACTCTAACAATTAAATCAACAATGGTCTTTAACAGAGACGGTGAAACCATGGAAATGAAAAGTACTGACCTATGGAAACTGACCGATGGAGGTAAAATTCTTTCTATTGAATCTTCTTCTTCAACACCAATGGGGGAAAGAAAAGCCACCTTGGTTTATGATAAGAAATAGGTGATGAATAAACAGTGTTTGTCTTGAAGAATTTTTTATAAAAGGGCTCTTTGTTAAGCAATTATCGAGCCCTTTTTATACATAAAAACATTCATCCCTATCCATTTAGCGGATAACCAATAGTAAGGTTTTTCTATTCCGGTCCATGGAAAACTTTCTCTTCGATTAGCAATGGTAGTTGGACCGGCATTCTATTATATATCGTTATTCTACAATAATTTGATCCCTCCGGGATCACAATATAACAATAAGGCTTTAAGGTCGGAACGATGCTGGAAGGATATTTAGTAGAAAGAACCGCCAGGGTTGTTGAGTAGTTTAATAAAAAAAATGAACCCAAGAGGGGTTCTATTATTGTAGAATTCAGGTTGATTAAAGAAAACCCCCGAAACCACCTGAGTTGATCAGGAGGAATACAATTCATTCTTCCGTGGGAATTCCTTTGGCAGGCGTAAATATCAGGTGCTTATTAGAGGGGCCATACCAAGTTATTCGCCTCCCACATGCATTCGCACTAGCTTGGCTCATGAGATCGTTCACAAGCTCGCTAAGTGTCCCTCGGAAATCCTAACCCAGGGCGCTGCGCCCTGGGCTATTGTTGTTCGACCCTTTCAGGGTCATATATGGACAAAGATTAATCCACAAGCAAGGAAAAGGATCAGAAAATCAGAGTCTTAGAATATGTTTAAAACCATGATCAAATGGGGTATAAAATCCAAAAGAAAGTTACAAGTTTCAGGTTAAATAAAAAAGAGAGCAACCTGCAATCCGAAACCTGTAACTAATAAAATCCAGGACAAATAAAGCACAAAAAAAACCAATCTTCTGTCTGCGGACTGACAAGCGACCTCATTTAAGCCTTCGCGAAAGCTATGGCTTACAAAGTGCGGGAAACATGTCCCGAACATTAGCAAAACATTTGAAATGATTGAGCTATGTAGGGTTGTAGTTAGAATAGGGACAAACTTGTGACAGGGGGATTGGGTTTTCTGTTAGCGACAAACTCTCCGCCATTGAGCTATAAACGTCTAATTTACAAAAAAATAGATGTAAACTGGTATTTTCAATCCCTGAAAAATTTACGTAAAGATTTTCTGAATTCAGCATAGTAGTGCATTTAATATTACAGGGTTGATCTATATCCAACTTATTAATATTTATTAGCGTTACTAAGAAAAAAATCTATATATTGCCTTTATTATCAACAACTATAAAATATGGATAGGATTTCAACAATTATTTTAGCTTCTTCTCTTATTATTATTATGTTAGGAATGGGATTGTCATTGGTTATTGACGATTTTAAAAGGATAATAATATACCCAAAAGCAATATTTGTTGGTTTAACCAACCAGTTAATAATTTTACCAGTATTAGGATTTGTTATTACATTAATTTTCCCTATAAAACCTGAGATTGCAATAGGGATTATGATTTTAGCTGCTTGTCCCGGCGGGCCAACATCAAATTTAATAACCCATTTGGCAAAGGGGGATACTGCATTATCTGTTACCCTTACTGCATTAAGCAGTTTTATTACCATATTAACAATACCTTTTATTGTAAATTTTGCCCTTATACATTTTTTAGATGAAGGTCAAATGGTTAGGTTGGATTTAGTTGAAACTATTATCCAAATTTTTGTAATAATAGTTATTCCGGTAATTATTGGTATGATTATCAGGAAGTTTAAAGAAGGCTTCGCTTTAAAGATGGCTAAGCCTGTACGAAAAGCGTCTGGAATTGTTATAGCTTTGGTTATTATAGGGATATTTATTAAAGAAAGGGAAAACTTTGTTTCATATTTTCAACAAGCAGGAATAGTTGCCATTGTTTTAAATATTGCTACTATGATGGTTGGTTATTATTCTTCGAAATTATTTAAAATTAAAGATAAAGGTGCTGTATCCATTTCAATTGAATCGGGAATTCAGAATGGGACTTTAGCTATAACTATTGCAGTGGTATTACTTGGAAATACTGAATTTGCTATTGCCCCCGCGATATATAGTTTATTAATGTTTTTTACCGGTGGTGTTGCTATTTACTTTGGTATTAAAAGAGATAAAGCATCGAATGGTAATTAGTATATAAAGCTAAGAAAATTGAACCTTATCTGCAATGAATAATTTTATTAGAATTTTTGTGGCAGACATAGAAGACCTGCTTTAGCAATTAAATTATGCTTTGTTTCTGTTAAAAAGACCCTAAGGGTTTCCGAAACCCTTAGGGTTTGAGTTGTAGAACGACTTTCCAAGTCGTTTGGCGACTCGAAGAGTCGCTCTACAAAAGAAGATACAAGATTAATACAAAAGTGCGTGTTGAAGGCATCCC
Source organism: Bacteroidota bacterium (assembly GCA_030605195.1). Classification (GTDB taxonomy): domain Bacteria; phylum Bacteroidota; class Bacteroidia; order Bacteroidales; family VadinHA17; genus CAZEWS01. The sequence goes on along the minus strand of JAUWBB010000051.1, from coordinate 6,845 downwards.
TTTGGGAGAAACAGTCATTGCTGATCAGGGATGATATGCTGCATTCGGCGCAAATACCTGATGCTAAAAAGGGATTCTATCTATTCCGTCCCAGTGAATTTATCTGATAGTCAGGGTACGATAGGTTATCCTCGTGGCCCGACCCGTCAAGGAAGCCGGGCAGGCTTCAAATCGGGCTACGAGTAAAATTGTGAGGCTTTCCTGTTCCGGTCCAAGGAGCTAATATTCCCTGATGAACGATAGTAGTTGGACCGGGTGTCCCTCGGAAATCCTAATCCAGGGCTGCGCCCTGGGATATTGTCATTCGACCCTTTCAGGGTCATACATGGACAAAGATTAATCCACAAGCAAGGAAAAGGATCAGAAAATCAGAGTCTTAGAATATGTTTAAAACCATGATCAAATGGGGGATAAAATCCAAAAGAAAGTTACAAGTTTCATGTTCCAAGTTTCAGGTTAAATAAAAAAGAGAGCAACCTGCAATCCGAAATCTGTAACTAATAAAATCCAGGACAAATAAGGCACAAAAAAAACCAATCTTCTGTCTGGGAACTTAATCTTACTGTCGACTGTAGACTGTAGACTGACAAGCGACCTCATTTAAACCTTCGCTAAAGCTATGGCTTACAAAGTGCGGGAAACATACGAGTATGAGAAAGAATCAAGATCGATGTGAGAGAGTTTATGGAATATTGGATAGGGATTAGGGATTAATATGGGACAAACAAAATGGTCTGATCTGCTTAAATAGGATTCAGGTTGATTTTCCGGGGTAGAAATGGATCACAATAGAGACTAAACATTTCGGAAGAAGTCCTCCGGAACATTCTTTAGCCTTGCAATATCAAGGATCTTTGTCCTGATATCAAAACCCATCTGGCACTTCACGGTGCAATCATTGCATGTATTACATGGTACAGAGCTAAGACCGGAACTGCTTAGAGTATTTTGGGCGTGAGCAAGATTTCTATGCCCGTAAGCATACATATAACTTCTCATGATAGTCGGAATATCAAGATTTTCAGGGCATTGAGGAATACACCGGTTGCATTGCTGGCAGTAGATGCCCGATGACAATTTCTCCGATGGTGTCTCCAGGTCACGCTTTTCCTCTTCAGTCAGCTCCAGGTCAGACATAATCGCCAGGTCCTGGTTCAACTGGTCATAACTGGAACAATCGGGAACGGTTGTGTGAATGTTTTCATTCTGGAGTACCCATTTCAGTGCGGCTTTCGTATTGATTGGTTCGGTCTTTTCCTTGTCCCAGTAAACGCCGGCCATGGTTTTCATGGCGATAATTCCCAGCCCTTTTTCGGATGCATATTTTATTGCTTCATCAATTTCGGCAATGTTGTCCTTTCTGAAATTATAAGCTGTCATCACCACATCGTATATCCCGACATCTGCAGCAGCACGAATGGCTTCAGGTTCGAACTTGTGGGTGCCAATGCTCAGGTATTTTGTTTTTCCCTGACGTTTAAATTTTTCCAAAGCTTTAAGTAGTGGTTCGAAAAAAACTGATTCTCTTCGGGCTGCAAAGCCCAGCTGAAAGAAATCTACATGATCTAATTGCAACCGTTTAAGGCATCCGTTTGCATGCTCTATATAGACATCCGGGTCCGTTTCAGGTTTATATAACCCGTTCATGCTATCCAATTCAATCCCTCCGGTAGTCCCGGTTGAAACAAAAAATGAATCCCGGGGATATTCCTTAAATACTTCACCCAGCATTTTTTCATTATTGCCATTTTGATAGTATTCCGAAGTAGAGAAAAGCTTAACACCCTGATCAAGAGCCTCCCTGATCAGGTTTGGATTTGAAGTATTGCCGGTCCCCATACTGACGACAGGAATTTTTATTCCAGTATTTCCAAGAGTTCTATAGACAAATTTTTTCTCCTTCACCTTATTCTCCTGAACAGGCAATGATTGAGAAAATATCCTGGACGCAAGGCCAGTACCCGTTGCGGCCATCAGGGTGCTTTTTAGGAATTTCCGTCGGTTTTGCATAGTCAACTTGTTTTGATTACAATATTAAAAATATACAAATTTAAACATTTCCGGACCAAAGTCAAGAAAATCTTTGTAGTGAGACAAATAGGTGATAAAAAAAACCAGAGCTGTGGTCCTGGGACTTCAAATCACTGCCAAAGGCATGCCTACGGCAAAATAACAAAAAACAAATATCAACCGATCCGCTTGGCGGAGAGCTCATGAACACCTTTGAAAATTAATTATTTTGTGAATAAATAATATCCAAATTCCAATATCCAAACTCCAAAATGTTTGTCCGAAGGACTTCAACGGAGAAATTTGAATTTTTGATTATTGAAATTTATTTGTATTTCGTTATTTGGAACTTAAGCTTACTGCGGACTGAAGACTGTGGATTGTAGACTATTCATTGCCTACTGCCTACAGCGTACTTTATCAATCCAATCCCTAGCCTTCTCCAATGCCGGATTCTTCAACTCCAGCTTGTACAATTTATTGTACCCATAAAGATACTGATTTTGAAAGGAACCCCGGAGGGGTTCGATTATTGTAGAATACAGGTTAATTAAAGAAGATCGCCTGCCGAAGGCATCCCTTTGGGAGAAACCACCAGAGCTGATCAGTAGGAACACAATTCATTCTTCCGTGGGAATTCCTTTGGCAGGCGTAAATATCAGGTGCTTATTAGAGGGGCCATACCAAGTTATTCGCCTCCCACATGCGTTCGCACCAGCCTGGCTGATGAGATTGCTCACAAGTTCGCTAAGTTCCGGTCCATGTATCGCTTTCCCGTTGAAGAAGGATAACAGTTGGACCGGTTATCCCCGCAAAATCCCAACCCCAGGCTGAAGCCTGGGGCTATTCATAATTAAACCCCTAACAGGATTTTCCTGATCCCTTCTTTCTTAATTTCCTTTTTCTGAGATGCACTTTCATACCCTTAAACTTTAGGTTAATTTAAGAGACAAAAAGGAATTATCGAAGGAAAAGGATCAGAAAATTAGAGGTTTAGGATATGTTATAAACCATAGTTACTATTTACAATTTATTTTATGTGAATTCAAGAATATACTTTTTACAGCTTTGTTGGATTATATTGATTGGGTGTGAATTTAATGAGAAGGAACCTTTTTTTCTTAATCTTATCATTGAAATAGGAATATCATTTTCAAGGATGTGTTTTAGGACTCTCCTCTTTAGCTTATTATTTACTTTTAAACTTACATACCTAAAATCGGTTTTATGTTAATAGCTATGTTGATATCTATTTTTTGTTAATGTGATAACCAGGGATTAAAATTCTATATTTATCGTTATTAAACATAATAACGATGTCATATATAATTGAACAAAAAAATAAAGGCAGAATATACTTGTATAAAGTATTCAGTTACTGGGATAAAGACAAAAAACAAGCAAGGCAGAAACGCACTTATATAGGACCAAAAGATGCAAAGAAAAAGCCTGCAATTAAGCAAATCATTAGCAATATTGTTCATAGAAACTACGGTAATGTTTTTTTATTGAATGGGGTTACAATCGTGATCAGGAGAACCTTACCCAATTAAATATGGGAATCGTTTTTTGCAATAATAAATCTCTGCCAATTTTTTACACCTTATATCCTGGAAGCATTGTTGATGTTAAGACTTTAAAAAATTGTGTTACTTATTTAAAAAGTTTTGGGTTAAAAGAGTTTATGTTTGTCCTTGACAGGGGCTTTTTTAGTACTTCAAAGATTTCAAAATTTGGATATTTTATACTTGCTACAAACAGAAACGATTTTAACAAATTACCGGAATAAGGATCATGTAGAGAAGGTCTTTGATTTATTAAAAAATGAAATGGATGGTGGAAGGCTTAGGGCTCATAGCCAGATCAATGCCGATGCAAGATTGTTCATTAAGTTTTTGGCCCTCATAGTTCAATCAGAAATAATAAAAATTATGAGAGCAGAAAAGCTTTTTAGGAAAAATACTGTAAGGGAATTACTTGCAGAACTGAAAAAGATTAAACTGGCAAACATTAATGACGAAATAATAATAAGTGAAATCTCAAAAAAGCAAAGACTGATATTTGAAGCATTCAAAATTGATTTAGAAGAAATTCATCGTTATTAATTTCGTACTGATTTTAGGTTTTACCTGATAAAATCCAGGTTTCTCTTTAACCCCGAATATTTAGTCCGTCTCACCGCAGAGTTTTTGAAAATTTCCTTATAATCCTCTTCTGACAGATTAAACCACTCATCTTTACTCATTTCCATCAATCTGGGATGCGGGTTAAAATCAGGCTCATCATGCGGAAGGCATTTCAAATTCCAGGGACAAACATCCTGACAGATATCACATCCGAATACCCAATTTTCAAACTTGCCTTTCATTTCGGATGGCAATTCTTCTTTATATTCGATGGTAAAATAGGAGATGCATTTGCGGGCATCTAATAAATAGGGTTTGACAATTGCCCCGGTGGGACAAGCATCAATGCATAAGGTACATGTTCCGCAATAGTCTTTTTCAGGTATGTCATATTCCAATTCAAGGTCGATAATCAATTCCCCGATAAATACAAAAGAACCATTTTCCCTCGAAATGAGATTGGTGTTTTTCCCAATCCACCCGAGACCGCTCCTTGCAGCCCATACTTTATCCATAACAGGCGCTGAATCAATAAAAAATCTTCCATTCACCTTAGGATAAGTTTTCCGTATAAATTGTAAAAGCTTGTTAAGTTTATTTTTTATTACCTTATGATAATCATGGCCATAAGCATATTTTGAGATATTCGGAGCCTCTTTGTCTTTTTGAGTATCAGCCGGGTAATAATTCAACAAAACGGAAATAACCGATTTTGCTCCAGGGACCAGTTTTCCCGGGTTAACCCGCTGATCAAAATGACCGGCCATGTAAACCATCTGCCCGTACAGTCCGGAGGTTATCCATTGTTTTAACCTGGAAGCTTCTTTTTCCAAATGTTGTACCGGTGAAATTCCGCAATCGTTAAAACCCAGAAATTTCGCGTTTTGCTTTATCAGGCAGGAAAAACTTGCAATTCCCTCCATTTCTTTTACATAAATCCCATTTCCAACCTTGCTTCATCCGACATCATGCTTTTATCCCAGGGAGGATCAAAGACCAGATTAAGTTTTAACTCTTTCACTCCCTCAATTTCTTCAACTTTCTCCCGGACTTCCTTTATAAGATCGCCTGCCATAGGACAATTAGGTGCTGTTAAAGTCATGATGATCTTAACTTTTTGCTTTTCATCAACATCCACTTCATAAATTAAACCCAGGTCATAAATGCTAACCGGTATCTCTGGATCATATATATTTTTTAAAACCCTGAAAATTTCAGTCTCTAACTGTAAATATTCTTTATCCTCTTCCATAATATGAAATTCGTAACTATTTAGTTTTCAAAATTCTATTGGTTCTGCTTCGCATGATAAGCAAGTGCATATAGTTTCATTTGTTTAACCATAGTCAGTAATCCGTTCGAACGTGTAGGGGATAAATTCTCCTTCAGCCCTATCCTGTCAATAAAATAAAAATCGGCATTCATGATATCCTCCGGTTTCTGGTCTGCCATAACCTTGATTAAAAGAGCAATGATCCCCTTAGTGATAATTGCATCACTATCGGCCGAAAATTTTATTTTATCTCCTTCCAATTCAGCATACAGCCATACTTTCGACTGACAACCTTCGATAAGATACTTATTGGTTTTAAAGTTCGGATTGATGGCCGGTAAGTTTTTACTCAGTTCGATCAGATAATTATACTTGTCAACCCAATCTGAAAAAACTTCAAAATCTTCAATGATTTCGTTTTGAATTTCGTCTAAACTCATATTGGCTTAATTGCTATTTTTCTATACAGTCTTAATCATTTAAAATAAGCATTTGCCAGCAAGCAGGCTGGAATGTTATAGGTTATATGTTATAAGTCTATAAGCTACTAGTAGAGCGTTTCTTAATTAATTTGGCAATAAATAAACATTATACAGAAACTAAATTAATCTAATTAACCTAATTGACCTAATTTCTAAATAAATTCCAAAAACCAAGTACCAATTGGGTTATTGGGTATTTGGGTATTATTTAGGTCAATTATGCCAGATGCATCCCTTTGGGAGAAATTTATTTAATCGATATGTTATTTCAAGAACGAACTAGTACCCAGCAACTAACTATTAACAAATAACAATTAAAATATAACTTATAACATTCCCTTTTCTCATCCCAACACACTGATTAACCACACTTAATTAATTAATGAAACATTTCTTTTACTTTCAACAGACCCTGTACAAGTCTGTCAATCTCATTTTTTGTGTTGTAAAAGGCAAGGGAGGCGCGTACTGTGCCCTGAATTCCAAATCGATCCATCACAGGCTGTGCGCAATGCGTACCTGTACGAACAGCTATACCCATTTTATCCAGAACCATTCCGGCATCATACTGATGAATCCCTCCCAACAGAAAGGAGAAAGTACAAATTTTGTTTTCAGCATTACCGTAGATTCTTAGTCCTTCAATTTCATTTAACTTTTCGGTACCGTATTTCAGCAGTTCAGTTTCATAGTCTTCGATGTCCTGCTTTCCTAACCGGTTTAAATATTCCAATGCTTTGCCTAAACCAATGGCGCCTATATAATTTATCGTACCTGCTTCGAATTTAAAAGGGATATCATTATAGGTTGTTTTTTTAAAGGTAACGCTTTTGATCATATCGCCACCGCCCTGATAAGGAGGAAGCTCTTCAAGCCATTTTTCCTTTCCATAGAGGACTCCAATGCCGTTTGGACCATAAACTTTATGACCTGAAAACACGTAAAAATCGCAAT
>JAUWBB010000378.1 GCA_030605195.1 Bacteroidota bacterium | reverse complement strand
AGCTAAAATACCGGTTTTTCAGTAATACAAGAGAGAAGGTTGCAATGGCAAAACTATTGGTAGCATGAGAGGATACGAATCCATATTCTCCGCCGCATTTATTATTCACTATATGAACCAGATCAGCTAAAAAAGGATCATGACAAGGTCGTAAACGTTTAAAAACATCCTTAAACAAATGAACGGAGATTTGATCACTTAGAGTAATAAGTACAATAATAAACAGGATTAAAATCAGGAATTTCCATTTATATTTTTTTATCATCCAGACCAGAATAAACAGATAAAGCGGTATCCAGATAAGTTTTCCGCTAATACTCCACATAACATTATCCCAAAATGGAGAATTTAAACCATTCAGAAATAAAAATAAACTGTTATCCAGGTCTTTCAGAAACTCAAGCATTGTCTATTCCATCGATATTAAGTGTTCATTTCCTTCCATATTATATCTTTCATTCCATCCAATCCAAACCGGGTAATTGAGGAAATAAAAACGTATGAAACATCGGGCAAATCTTTCCTGATTTCTTCCGTTAACTCCTCATCGAGCAGGTCTGACTTTGAAACGGCAAGCATTCTTTTTTTATCCAATAATTCAGGATTGTATAATTTTAATTCATTCAGCAAAACCCTGTATTCCTCCCGAACGTTATCTGCATCGGCAGGAACCAGAAACAACAACATGGAATTCCTCTCAATATGTCGTAAAAATCTGAGACCTAATCCTTTCCCGTCATGTGCGCCTTCGATAATTCCAGGTATATCCGCCATAACAAACGATCTGTCATCCCGGTATTGGACGATTCCCAGGGTTGGAACCAGGGTGGTAAAAGGATAGTTGGCAATTTTCGGTTTAGCTGCTGATATAACAGAAAGGAGCGTTGATTTACCGGAATTTGGAAAGCCAACCAATCCCACATCCGCCAGTATTTTTAATTCCAGGATAAACCATCCTTCCTCACCTGACTCGCCTGGTTGTGCATACCGGGGTGTCTGGTTTGTAGACGATTTAAAATGTGCATTTCCCAAACCACCTCTACCTCCTCCTGCAAGTATCTTTGATTCCCCGTCTTTTGTAATTTCAAATAAAAATTCCCCTGTTTTAGCATTTTTTACCACCGTTCCCAAAGGGACTTCCACTATTATATCCTGTCCGTCAGCGCCGGTTTTAAGAGCAGATGCACCGTTTCGTCCGTTCTCGGCAAAAACATGTTTCCGGTATTTCAAATGCAAAAGAGTCCAAAACTGTTCGTTTCCCTTAAGGAAAACATGTCCGCCCCTTCCGCCATTCCCACCATCGGGTCCACCCTTGGTGGTAAATTTATCCCTGTGGAAATGAACAATGCCCGCACCGCCATTTCCCGAACGGCAGAAAATTTTTACATAATCGATGAAATTTGAGGAAGGCATTATTTCTTAGAATAAAAAAAAACTATTTTCATTTTCATAAGTATAAAACTATTATGCTCAACTATTAACTAACGTGAATTCGATATCCGCTTAGCGGATTACGATGCTGTCGGATGTTTCCATCCGACAGTTAATGATATAGCAAGATTTTAATTACTCCAGTATTCAATGTCAGGTGGAAACACCTGACATCATGTAAATCCCCAACTCATCCGGCTTGAGCATTCACATAATACTGGTCATACCGAAAATGGCGGCAACAATGCCTTTTCTACTACATCAACGATATTTTCAAAAATCTTTTCAATCGTGCCCAGCCCATTAACAGGAGCATATTTGTGCATTTTTTTATAAAAACCTATTACCGCTGAAGTTTGTCTTTCGTACACCTCAATACGGTTCCTGATGATTGAAAGCTCATCATCCGGCCGGCCGGTTTCCTTCCCTCTTTTCAGAAGCCTTTTAATTAGCTCCTCTTCCTTAACTTGCAGGGCAATCATGATATCAACGCGGGTTTCTCTTTCGGTAAGCATATTTCTCAAAAACTTAGCCTGAGCACATGTTCTTGGAAAACCATCGAAAATAAAACCACTTGAACTTTTTTCCTTATCCAACTGATTGGCAACCATGTTAACAATATCTTTGTCAGGAACCAACTCGCCACAATCTAAATATTCCTTCGCCTTTTTTCCTAAATGGGTCAGTTTTGCTATCTCTTCCCGAAGGATATCACCGGTGGATAAGTGAATTAAACCATATTTTTCGATCAACTTTTCCGATTGTGTGCCCTTCCCTGATCCGGGAGGGCCAAATAATACAATGTTTAGCATAGTTTAATCTTACAAAATAGTCTCGCATTCTTAAATGTGAGGTTTCCTGTTTTTTTTAATTTTATCTTTTAGGATTTCTTTTGTTTATCTTGACATACCTTTTAAAAATTGTACCTAACGGTTCGCCGGGAACAGTAGTTGAGTATTTTAGCGCTTTTACTTATCCATTTACAAACACGCTTAAACAAAACAAACTAATCTGATAGATACAAACTTCCCAATTACTGCTTACCGGCTGTTATTTACTGGGCGCATTTTTACCACCTGTCAGAAAAGCAACTATTTTGAATAAGTGTACTAAATTAATTTAGTTTTTAGGGAGGGATATTAAAAATAACTTATTCTCGATACAAGTTCTATGGATAAAATATATAAAGGAAAATATTAAATAAAAAAGTCTAAATGTAAACCTGGGCTTACAATATATATTTTTAAAATCTAAGCTAATCTCAGATGTTTGTATTCGTTTTCATACCAAATCAAATAATTAAGTGCTTTTTTTGCAGTTTCTATACCTATTTTAAAACCTATTTTTAATAATAAAAAAATAATATATAATATAAAACTAGTTCTTATAAAAGGAGTAAAAGTAAAAACAGCATTCAAATAACATTTTATAAATTCAAATTGAAAAGCTTGAATTTTTTTATTATCAGATGTAATTATTCTAACTTCTTCAATACTTTTTTTACCTTCAAC
>JAUWBB010000168.1 GCA_030605195.1 Bacteroidota bacterium | reverse complement strand
TTTGGAATTTTGAAATTAAATATTGGTATTTATTTGATTTTTGTGATTTGTGTTTTGTGATTTTTTACTAAAAAAATGCAAGAAAGTTAAAAACAAGACACTAATTAATCGTTATAAAACTCTTTTACCAGGTAAATCGGCCTGTTTTGTGATTCCTTATAGGCCCTGAATACATATTCTCCCAGGACCCCCAGAAAAGTCAGCTGGATTGAGCCTAGGAAATAAATGCTTAACAAGGTAGACGACCATCCCAATAATGCAAATCCGAATATTTTGGCTATCAATACATAGATGCCGGCGAGGAGGAAAACAACAACACCGAAAAGTCCAAGGAAAAGACAAATTTTAAGTGGGATCTTTGAAAAGGAAAAAATAGCATCTGATCCAAGCAGCCACAATTTCCAAATGTTCATTTTAGATTTCCCCTTTTTCCTTTCTTCACGAACATATTCAATATATCCCTGTTTAAATCCCACGAAAGATCGTAATCCGGGAAGGTATCTTATTTTTTCCTTTAAAGCCAGCAAGCCATTCAGGGCATTCCTGTTCAGCATTGAGTAATTTCCGACATTTTCAATTTCCCTTAGCCCGGAGACCCTTTTAAAAAGTTTATGAAAAATATATGTCAACATTCTTCTTCCTATGCTTCCCTTTCTTGATCTCCTTTTGCCATTAATAACATCGTATTCCCCTGATTTCAGTTTCATATACATTTCTCCGAGTAGTTCCGGAGGGTCTTGCAGATCACCATCCATCATGGCAATATAATCACCTTTAGCATGCTCTAATCCTGCAGTTAATGCAGCCTGATGTCCGAAATTTCTTGAAAGGGAAAGAATCTTAATACGTTTTTCCTTATCACGATGCTGAAGTAGTTTTTCCAGGCTTCCATCCTGACTTCCATCATCAACAACAAGTATTTCAAAGTCATCTGTTATTCCTGCCAAAACCTTAATTGACCTTTCAATAAGTTTATCAATTAAAGATTCTTCATTGTAAATTGGTATTACCAGGGAGATCATAACATATAAGTATTTCGTAACTATACGGTTTTCAAGTATCTCTTTTTTTGTTATGTGTTATATGTTATAAGCGTTATGTAGAATATAAAATGATTGTTAATAAAAAGGCTAAGGTTCACCCCGTGGAATTGCTTCGCATCCTGATTCCTGACTAACGTCAGGCAAGTTATCAGGAATTCCATGTGGCAAGGGCTAAGGCTGAGGAAATATTTCAAGATAAGAAAGCATAAAAACCAGCATCCAGTAACTAACGTATATCAATCCACACGTTACCTTTCTTATCTGATTCCACTGCACCTTCAATAAATTTCATTCCTCTCACACCATCGTAGATTGTTGGGAATTCTCCGTCGAAATATTCTTCGCCTCTAATAGCCTTAGCGGTTCCTTTATAAATATTTCCATAAGCTTCATATATCCCTTCAGGATGCCCGGGAGGCATAACATGACTGATTTCAGCAAAACCGGAGTTGAAATCATGGGCTGGTTTGTATATCTGAATGGGTTTGTCATCACTTAAAAGGTAAAGATAATTTGGATTTTCCTGCTCCCATTTCAAACTTGCATTAGAACCATAAACGGCAATGGAAAGGTTATTTTCTTCACCTCCTGCAACCTGACTTGCGCGAATGACACCGCGAAGGTTTTCCCTAAAACGTAACAGCACAGTTCCATCGAGGTCAAGCACTATATCTTTTTTAACATTATTAAGGTCCGCCAGTACCTTTTCAACTTTCAGCCCGGTTGTATATTCAATCAGGTTAAAAGCATGAACACCTATGTCGCCCATACAACTACTGGCTCCGGCATATTTAGGTTCCAATCGCCAGACACCGGTGATCCTTGAAGCTTTTCCATGTATGATGGAATTAATCCATCCTTGATAGTACTGGGCATCTACGCGTTGAATTTCGCCTAAAATGCCCTGTTTAACAAGTTCACGCATTTGCCGGACCATAGGATAACCAGTATAGGTGTGTGTCAGGCAAAATACAACTTTGTATTCCTTTAGAAGTCGATTTATATCTTCAGCCTCTTCCACACTGGTAGTCATGGGCTTTTCACAGATTACATGGAATTTATTTTCGATAAGTTTTTTTGCAAATTCGTAATGCAGGTAATTTGGTGTCACAATTGCAACAACCTGTATCCGGTCTTTTTCAGGTAGTGCAAGCTCTCCTCCAATAAATTCATCTATGGAAGCATAACACCTGTTGAGGTCAATACCTTCCAGTTTTGCAAATTCTTTACCTTTTTCATAATCCACGTCAAAAACTCCTCCCAATAATTCGTAATCATTACAAATTCTGGAGGCACGGCGGTGCGCATCACCGATGAATGCCCCAATACCACCTCCTATCATTCCCAGTTTAATTTTGTTCAATTTTTTCATTTTTAAACGGTCATTTTATTAATCAACTTATTAATCAGTCAAATTATCAAGTTTTGGATTTTTTCTTGTGAGTAATATACAACAACGCAAAAGCGATAATCAGTAATGCGGGCAATATTGCCATATATCGTAAGGTTTCAGTGCCTGAATCCGACAAATCCATAAATTTACCCATAACAGGCAAGACAATGGCAACAGATAAAAATCCAAGTCCCCCCATCAAAGAAAGTCCCAGGGCCCCGCTTTCAGGAATATTTTCAGAGATAAATCCGATCATGGTTGGCCAGAAATAACAAATTCCGATGGCAAATACTGCCGCGGCAACAAAAGTTGAATATCCCTGGGCATAGCTTAACCAGATTAATCCAAGAAATGAAAAAACGGCTGAGAACAATAACATTCCACGGGTACTGAGTTTAGCCACTATCGGACCCGCGAAACTACGTCCAATAGCCATAATTCCGCTTATGAAAGCCAATACCAGCAAGGCGGATACTCCGGTGCCCTTTAACAATGATTCAATACGTTGGTTTGTTCCTAACTCGGTAGCAGCAGTAAACAGCATTAAGAATCCCATAAGAAGAAACAAGGGGGTTATAACTGCCTTCCACATGTCTTTGTTGGATACCCCCATTTCAACGCGTTCAGTGAGTGGCATTTTCTGTCCGAAAAACATTATGCCGTATATTGCTAATGGAATGAACAGTATGGCAACGAAGATTTGCCAGTCCATGTTCAACTTGTCCATAACCAGGTATCCGACGATAGCGCCTATTACTATTCCACCAGGGAACCATACATGAAAACGGTTAAGCATTTTTGTTTTTTCATTTGGAAACATGGAGGCAACCATAGGGTTAAGAGAAGCTTCAACCATACCGTTTCCAATACCGATTGCAAGGGTTCCGAAGAATAATGTCCAGAAATCACGAGCAAGAATGGTTCCCGTTATTCCAATAATATGACAGATGAAGGCAACCCAGATGATTCGTTTTATTCCAAGGTAATCCACGAGTGGTCCCCCAATAAACATCGCGAGGGTAAAACCCCAGAAAGCGGGAGCAAATGCCCAACCGATTTCTTCCTGAGTTAATCCATAACCTTCGAGGCCAAATACAGTTTCCAATCTTGCTCTAAGAGCAAATGAAATTGCAGTTACAATCAAAGCGATGCAGCTTGCAAAAAATAATCGTTTAGAATTAATTTGATTTGTCATAGTGTTTTATATTTAATGATTACTTGTCAAAAACCGAGTCGAAAGAAATTTCTGAAGGATTAAAGTCAACATCTTTCACAAACTGGCAGGCTTCCCGGGCCCCTTCCTCCCTGTCCATTCCGCTGTCTTCCCATTCAACGGATAATGGACCATTGTAGCCAATCCGGTTCAGGGCACGGATAATCTCTTCAAAATCGATATCACCACGCCCCAAACTTCTGAAATCCCAGTACCTGCGTCTGTCACCGAATTCAGTATAACCGCCAAAAACTCCGGCTTCCGTTGGAACGAGCGACCATCCTACATCTTTCATATGAACATGAAATATCTTTTCCTTAAACCGGTAGATAAACTCGATATAATCCACTCCCTGATAACCAAAATGGCTCGGATCATAATTGAACCCGAAGGAAGGATGGTAATTAATGGCTTCCAATGCACGTTTAGCCGAAACAATATCAAATGCAATCTCTGTAGGATGAACTTCCAGGGCGAATTTCACTTCAACTTTTTGAAATTCATCCATTATGGGTTTCCATCGGTCACCAAAATCCTTATATCCTTTCTGAATCATTTCAGGTAAGACCGGCGGGAAGGAATATATCAGATGCCAGACAGAACTGCCGGTAAATCCATTAACGATGTCAATACCAAGGCGATTAGCCGCCTGTGCGGTTTTGATCATCTCTTCAGCCGCCCGCTGTCGCACACCCTCCGGATCACCATTCCCCCAAACATAATCAGGTAAAATGCCTTTATGCCTTTCATCTATATTATCACATACCGCCTGGCTAACCAAATGAGAGGAAATGGCAAACAACTTTAAATTATACTTTTTTAAGATTTCGAGTTTTTCTTTGCAGTATGCCTCGTCAGCCTTATCGACCTCAAAATGATCGCCCCAACAAGCAAGTTCAAGGCCTTCGTAACCGAAAGATTTCGCTTTTTGACATAGGGTTTCGAATGGGAGATCAGCCCATTGTCCGGTGAAAAGTGTAACTGGTCTAGCCATAATCGATGATTTTAAATAAAAGTTAATCTGAATCTTAAATTTAAGTATTAAATAGTCGAGTCCAAAACAAAATTTAATGATTATCAGTAACAGAATAAATAATGCAACGGGATGTTTGGTTTTTAAATTTTGGGCAATTCCCATGGAGAATTGTATTCCGGACTTATTAACTGGTTTGCGGTAATGTTACCAGTAAACTCATTGGTTTTCTTATCCCATCTCAGCCTTTCTCCCGTACGGAAAGCAAGGTTTCCCATATGAGCAACCATACCAACCTCTTTACCCATCTTTACCGTACAATTTGGTTTTCTTCGGGATTTAATACACTCAATAAAATTTTGAACGTGCTCTGTAAATCCACCAGTACCTGGTTGGAGTGGGACTTCCTCCATTTTAAATTCGTCTTTGTTCAATTTTTCGGGATAAACTTGCCAACCATTGCGGGTAACGATCAATGTTCCGTTATTACCCTGGAAAGCAACTCCATGACTTCGGTTTTCAGGCCCTTTGCCCAGGCAAACAGAATGCTCCCAGCTAATCACATAATCCTCATATTCATATAAAACCTGAAGGGAATCCGGGGTTTCCCTGGCACCATCGGGATAAGAAAATTTGCCTCCCATTGCAGTTACAGCATTTGGTGTTTTTGCCTGCATGCCGTAAAGGGCAAAATCAAGCATATGAACTCCCCAATCCGTCATAAGGCCACCCGCGTAATCCCAATAATATCTGAAATTATAATGAAACCTGTTTTTATTAAAGGGTCGTTTTGGCGCCGGGCCAAGCCATAATCCGTAATCGACTCCATCCGGTACCGGTCCGTTTTCCACGACCGGAAGTTTGGGTTTTCCGGTATAAGCCCAAGCTTTAACCCTGCTTATTTTCCCTAATTCACCTGTATGGACAAATGCCATTGCATCCTGCCAGTGTTTTCCGCTCCGTTGCCATTGACCAACCGTGACTATCCCTTTATATTTCCTGGCTGCTTTTTCCATTATCTGACATTCAGCAATAGTATTTGCCAATGGCTTTTCCACAAAAACATGTTTGCCGGCCTCTAATGCCATCACCATCATTATGCAATGCCAGTGGTCAGGTGTACTAATAATAACTGCATCAATATCTTTGTCCTCAAGCAATTTTCGGAAATCTTTGTATAACCTGGGCTTTATTCCTGTTTGCTTTTCAATTTGTGCCGCTCTTCCATTCAGTATAGTTGTATCCACATCACACAGAGCTGCACACTCGACATTCGGCTGGGAAAGAAATTGCCTGATATTTGCAAAACCCTGGTTCCTGATTCCAATTGCACCTATAACAAGCTTGTCATTCTTGTCGGAACAACTTACCTGACCAGGAAGTATTGATGCCAGACTTGTCCCGGCAACAATTTTCAGACTGTTTTTAAAAAATTTTCTTCTTGAAGGTTCCATTTTCAAAATGAATTACAGATTAACAAAAGTTTTTCTCTGGTTGCTATTAAAAGCGAAAGAGGTTATAACTCCCTGATCCAGATATTACGATATTGTATGGGATTCCCATGATCCTGCAATAAGAGGGGCAACTTACTTTCATGATAAAGGTATTCCGGATAACCCTGATATACTGTTGGTCCTTTTAGCTCAACATGATTCTGGATAAGTAAACCGTTATGAATAACCGTAATATATCCGGGATCTTTCAGGTTTTTGTCCTCTTTAAACTCCGGAGCTTTGAAAATAATGTCGTAGGTTTGCCATTTCCCCGGTTTCCTGCAGGCATTAACAAGAGGACTATACTGTTTATAAATACTCCCTGCCTGACCATTATAATAGGTTTCATTTTCCCAGGAATCCAGAACCTGGACTTCATAGAGACCCATCAGGAATACACCGCTGTTCCCTCTGCCCTGCCCTTCACCTTCAATCTTTTTGGGTGTTCTCCACTCAATATGTAGCTGAACATTTCCAAAAGGCTGAACCGTTTGAATGTTGCTGGTTCCTTTTCCAACCTCCATAGCATTACCTTTGATTTTCC
>JAUWBB010000116.1 GCA_030605195.1 Bacteroidota bacterium | reverse complement strand
GGATGAAATGCGATACAATCAATTCTTCCGGATCCGAGAACTTCATCCGTATCAATGTATCTTGAAGATTCAATAGGACCAAGCAGTGTCCAGTTCCCCCCGGCAGATTTTGTTTTCCTTAATTGTTGTTTCTTAGTGCTCTCTTCCCATAAAATATGGTCTGGGATTTTCCATTCACCCAAAATCCTTTGTTCCATAAACCATTCCCAACGCTTGAATGGATTGTAACCGTGCCCTTTTTCAATTTCACGGTCTTTCCAGTAATTTTTAAACGCTTTCTGAATTTCTACAAATCTGGCCGAATCATCTACCCATTTTAAGGAAGAAATATTCTTCATCCATGGCTGACTAAAAGCATGAATGGCAGGAATAAGCATCAGAAGGATAAAGTAAAAAATTTTTCGCATGAATTATGTATTGATTTTTTTATATAACCTGCATTATTACTTAAGTGAGCTCGTTTCACCCGGTTCATGCAGGAGTTAGAACTTTAAACTCCTGATTAATTTCTTTCGATTCGAAAGTAATTAATCAGGATAAGTCTTCCCTTACAAAATTAAACATATTTTCTATAAATAGTGATTGTTTTCTTATTAACCTGTTAATATGTCGTACCGAATAATCAGGGCACGACTTTTGTGACCGCTATTTGAATGAGAAATGGCTGAGTTGCCAAAATCATTCAAAATACTTTAACTTTGTAAACCCGGTTAATTTATATAGTAATAATTAGAGTCCGCCTATAAAGTCCGAAAGTTTAAATAAATATTAAAAATCACAAATGACAAGCACCAAAATACAAATAAATCTCAATGACCGAAATCTCAATATTCAAAGCTGTTTTGAACATTTGATCATTGATATTTCGAATTTATTTGTTATTTGTTTTTTGAGATTTGTTATTTATTTATAAACGAAAAATAGAGTTTATAGACAGACTCTAATTAGCAGGGGAAATTATCGGAAATCAATTAAATCAATTAAAAATAATGAGCGCAATCAGTGGAGTACTGGGAAAGATCTTCGGAAACAAGTATGCAAAGGATCTCAGGGAGCTTACCCCATATGTTCAAAAAATAAATGTAGAGCATGAAAAAATCGAAACCCTAAGTAATGATGAATTGAGGAAGCGATCAGGAGAGCTGAAAGAACTCATCCGAAACAGCACCGGCGAAGAAGAAAAGGAAATTGCACGGTTAAAAGAACAAGTCGATAATGAAGATACTGATGTTGTAGAAAAAGAAAAAATATACAACACCATCGATAAGCTTGAAGAAAAAATCAATGAAAAGCTGGCTGTCGTTTTGGATGAAAAATTACCTGTTGCTTTCGCGATTATGAAAGATACCGCCCGCAGGTTCGTGGAAAATGAAACAATAGAAGTGACAGCCACTCAATTTGACCGTGATTTAGCCGCCACGAGAGATATTATTGAAATAAAAGGTGACAAAGCTATCTACAAAAATTACTGGATAGCAGGTGGCAATATGATTACCTGGGATATGGTTCACTACGATGTGCAATTAATAGGCGGAGTGGTATTACACCAGGGCAAAATTGCCGAAATGGCTACCGGTGAAGGAAAAACAGTGGTTGCCACTCTCCCGGTGTTTCTTAATGCCATGGCCGGCAAAGGGGTGCATATAGTAACCGTAAATGATTATCTGGCAAAGCGTGACTCAGAGTGGATGGGACCACTTTATGAGTTTCATGGTTTATCGGTTGACTGTATTGACAAACATCAACCCAACTCGCCCGGTAGAAGAAAGGCATATCTTGCCGATATTACTTTCGGTACCAATAATGAGTTCGGATTCGATTACCTCAGGGATAATATGGCGATCAATCCTGAGGATCTGGTGCAGCGGAAACATTATTATTCGATTGTTGACGAGGTTGACTCGGTCTTAATTGACGATGCACGTACTCCACTGATCATTTCAGGACCTACAGCAAAAAGTGATACTCATGAGTTTGATGAACTAAAACCAAAGGTCGAAAAATTGGTCAGTGCCCAGAGAAAACTGGTAACCCAGGTGTTAGCCGAATCAAAAAAACTGATTAATGATGTCGACACCGAAAAGGGTGGCTTTTTGCTTCTGAGAGCCTTTAAGGGCTTGCCGAAAAACAATGCTATTATAAAATTCCTGAGCGAAGAAGGAAATAAATCTCTTATGCATAAAACGGAAAATTTCTATATGCAGAATCAAAGCAAAGAGATGTATAAGGTGACCGATGAATTATATTTCATTATTGATGAAAAGCAAAATACAATTGAATTAACTGAAAAAGGTATCGATTTGATCACAACATCATCGGAAGATGCAAGCTTTTTCATCCTGCCGGATGTAGGAGCAGAAGTTGCCGAATTGGAAAAATCAAATTTGAATCCTCAAGAGAAATTAAAGACAAAAGACAAAATCCTGCAGGATTATGCAGTAAAATCCGAGCGTGTCCATACAATGAACCAGCTACTCAAAGCTTATACATTATTCGAGAAAGATGTTGAATACGTGTTGATGGATAATAAGGTTAAGATCGTTGATGAACAAACAGGAAGGATCATGGAGGGGCGCCGGTATTCTGACGGTCTTCACCAGGCGATTGAAGCAAAAGAAAAAGTGAAAGTTGAAGGGGCCACCCAGACTTTTGCCACTATAACGCTTCAGAATTATTTCAGGATGTATCATAAGTTGGCAGGAATGACCGGCACCGCGGAAACGGAAGCCGGCGAATTATGGAATATTTACAAACTGGAGGTAGTGGTAATTCCAACTAATAAACCAATTATCAGAGATGACAGGGAAGATCTGGTGTATAAAACAAAAAGAGAGAAATACAATGCCTCAATTGATGATATTGTTGACCAGGTGAAGAAAGGCAGGCCGGTACTCGTCGGTACAACATCGGTGGAGATATCTGAGTTATTAAGTCGTATGCTTAAGATGAGGGGGTATAAGCATAATGTGCTAAATGCCAAATTACACCAGAAAGAAGCGGATATTGTGGCTGAAGCAGGTAAGAAGGGAACGGTTACCATTGCTACAAACATGGCGGGCAGGGGTACGGATATAAAATTATCGGATGAAGTGAAAGCAGCAGGCGGGTTGGCTATTGTCGGTACCGAACGGCACGAATCCCGGCGGGTTGACCGGCAATTAAGAGGCCGTTCCGGAAGGCAGGGGGATGTTGGGTCCACTCAGTTTTTTGTATCGCTGGAGGATGACCTGATGCGCTTGTTCGGTTCAGATAGAATTGCAGGAATTATGGATAGAATGGGGTTGAAGGATGGAGAGGTAATTCAACACTCAATGATCACCAAATCAATTGAACGGGCACAGAAAAAGGTTGAAGAGAATAACTTTGGGATCAGGAAAAGGTTGCTTGAATACGACGATGTGATGAATTCCCAGCGAGAAGTGATTTACACCAAACGGAAACATGCCTTGCTTGGTGAACGTATTGGTGTGGATATTGCAAATATGATGTATGATGTTTCGGAATACCTGGTCGATGAATATCATAGCATAGAAGATTTTGACAGCTTTAATTATGAGTTGATCCGTTCGCTTTCAATCGAATCGCCTGTTTTAGCGGACGAGTTTTTGAAATTCGATCGTAACGACATGATAGAAGCTGTAAATAAAACAGTGATCGATTCCTATAAACGTAAAGTTGAGGCGATTGCAGCACAAGCTCTTCCGGTTATTAAAGAAGTATATGAAAAACAATCCCATGTTTATGAAAATATTGTCGTACCAATAACCGACGGTACCAAAGTATTTCAGATCATAACGAACCTGAAAAAAGCGGCTGAAACCGATGGCAGGGAGTTAGTTAGATCATACGAAAAAACAGTGATATTAGCAACCATTGATGAGTTATGGAAGGAACACCTCAGGGAAATGGATGATCTGAAACAATCGGTTCAAACAGCTACATATGAACAGAAAGACCCCTTACTTATCTATAAGTTCGAATCCTTCGAACTTTTTAAGTCAATTATTAACCAGGTGAATAGAGATGTGGTTTCAACACTTATGAAGGGACAAATTCCTATCCGGGATTCCAGCCAGGTTAGGGAAGCAGAGAGAAGGAAAAGGTTAGACATGAGTAAATACCGGACATCAAAAACCGATGCTCAATCCTATTCTGCAACAAGCACAACACAACCTGGCCAGGAGCAACCACGAAAGGCTCAGCCTGTAAGGGTTGATAAAAAGGTTGGGAGAAATGATCCCTGTCCTTGTGGAAGCGGAAAAAAGTTCAAGCACTGTCACGGTAGTGTAGCCGGCCCACGACCACAAGTGCCACTCAGTAGGTAACCGTTATCAATTCATCAACCAATCTGGATATTCTTGTATACGTTGAACGGCTAACAGGTCTTAACGGTAAGCGTAAGGTATTTTGTATGATATTGAGAATGCTTAGTGTAGCCTTTATGCCGGCAGGATTACCCTCAATAAATAATTCATCGATCATCTCGGCGAATCTCAGGTGAATTTTTCTGGCCGCTTTATAGTTACTGCCAAGTGCCAGTGCAACCATCTTTGACCATTCTTTTGGGAATGCATTGGCTAGCACTGATATAACGCCTTTACCACCAATTGCAATTATGGGTAATGTAAGTGCATCATCACCTGAAATAACCAGGAAATCTTTGGGTTTATCCTTTACGATTTTTGTGATTTGACCCATATTGCCGGAAGCTTCTTTAATGGCAATAATATTTTTTACTTCATGAGCAAGCTTAAGAGTAGTTTCTGCATCAATATTAACGCTTGTCCTTCCCGGAACATTATACATGATTACCGGTACGGGACTTGCCGTGGCAATGGTTTTATAATGTTGGTACAACCCGTTTTGGCTTGGTTTATTATAATAAGGTGCAACAGAAAGAATGGCATCAATCCCTTCAAATGAGTTTTCCCTGAAATTATTTACAATTCCCCGGGTGTTGTAACCTCCCAATCCTACAACAACAGGTATCCGGCTATTGTTTGTTTCGATCACACAATCGATTACTGCCCGTTTTTCATCTTTTGTCTGAGTAACCGCTTCCCCTGTAGTGCCGAGAACGACCAGGTAAGTAATATTATTCGTGATAACATGTTCAACAATCTTTCCCAATGATTTGAAATCAACACTTTCATCATTTTTAAAGGGGGTTACAATAGCCACCCCTGTTCCTTTAAACTTGTTCATGTTTTCTGAATAAATGAATAAATAATATTTAACCTCAGGATAAGTCCTGAATCCTTTCCTCCGGAATAAGTCCCGGAGAATTAAACTATAACCTTCTTGTTCGCCTGGGCGGATTAAATTATTCCAGGTGAAAGTTCCGGTCTGTTAATTACTTCAAGGTAATGCCTGGTTTGTTCAATAAAATAATAAATCTCTTTCTTCTTTTGAATATTGATCATAAAATCGTAGTAACTGGGTTCCGTTGTAACCATTCCAACCTTGAATTGAGCAGGTGAGAGACCAACAATATAATCAAAAGCAAAATGATTTTCAATATTAAGGTCTATCAGGATATCAAATTTTTCATGAATAAATCTTTCAAATTCTTCATTAACCGGTTTTTTGTACCAGTTTAATGATTTACGAAGAAAGAAAAAGAAGTCTTTTTTAACAAGATATTTATCGGGAACATCTCTGTCATTAATAAACCCCAGCACCATAACCTCAATACCTCTCAACCGGAGGAATTTGTAAAAATCCAAAACATAATCGAAGTGTTTTTCATCCGTTGCATCGAAAAGAATTCCAATATATTTCGCTGATTTGAAATTATGAACTTTCTTAAATCGCCTGATTTTTTCGCGATTCTTATTCAGAACGTATTGCCCGATGTGTTGTTTTATGTCCGGAATCAATTTCACTATACAATAATACTAAAAATTGAAGATATTTCTGGTTTATAATAAAAGATGAGTACTCTGTAATGATTTCAATCTCGTTTCTGCTGAATTTGCTCGAAAGCCACATTACCTTTTACTATATTTCTTGTTTTCAGCATGTGTTGTAAAGTGTTTTTTTAATTTTTGTCTTTTTAAATGCTTAATAAGTGGTTTATAAGTCAATATAATCAGCCCCTGCTACGACAATAAAATTTAACTTATAACATATAACTTATAACATATAACTTATAACATCCTCTCATTCAATCATCCTGAGAAAACCCTCCTCACTGAGGATATCGATATCCAGTTCTCCTGCTTTCGACAATTTGGCTGGTCCCGGTTTATCTCCTGCCAATAAATAGCTGGTTTTCGATGAAACAGCAGCAACATTTTTGCCCCCATGAAGCTCAATTAGCGATTTTATTTCCTCTCTTGAATGCCTCCCGAACGTTCCGGTGATAACAAAAGATAACCTCTCCAGCTTACCGGATTTTAGTTCCGGTTGCGTTTGATATGCCTCAAGCTGCAATCCATACGATTTAAGCCGTTCAATTAAAAAAAGATTTTTATCTTTTAAAAAGAATTCGATTATGCTTTCAGCTATCTTATCACCAATTTCTTCAACACCGGTCAATTCATTAAAATTGGCATTTTTAAGTTGCTCGATCGACCGGAATCGACCGGCTAAGGTTTTGGCAACGGTTTCCCCGACAAACCGGATACCAATGGCAAATAATACCCTCGAAAAAGGCACTTCTTTCGATTGTTCAATGCTCTTGATAATGTTTTCGGCAGATTTTTCGCCCAGCCTTTCCATCGGAACGATCTGTTCCTTTTTCAGATCATAAAGGTCACCAACGTTCCTTATTAGCTGGTTTTTAAATAGCAGACCAATGGTTTCCTCGCCAAGTCCCTCGATATTCATTGCCTTTCTGCTGATGAAATGCTCAATTTTACCCTTAATTTGTGGCGGGCAATTTAACTCATTCGGGCAATAATGATTGACTTCACCTTCTTTTCTGACCAGGGATGTGCCGCATCCAGGGCAATTTGTAATGAATTGGACCGGCCTGCTGCCGGGCACTCTAAAGCTTTTGTCGACACCTACAACCTTAGGAATGATCTCTCCACCTTTTTCAACATATACTATATCCCCGTAATGGATATCGAGAAGTTCAATCTGATCGGCATTGTGTAAAGATGATCTTTTAACTGTTGTACCAGCAATAACAACTGGTTCCAGAATGGCAACAGGAGTGATAACTCCTGTTCTGCCCACCTGATAGGTTACATCTAATAATCGTGTTTCAACTTGTTCTGGTTTAAACTTATATGAAATAGCCCAGCGAGGTGATTTGGCTATGGAGCCTAATTTTTCCTGTAAAGAAAAAGAATTAATTTTAATAACAACACCATCAATATCAAAGGGTAAGTTATCGCGTTTCATATTCCATTTCTCGATATAATTAAATACCCCGGAAAGATCTTTATGTTTTTTTATATGTTCCGAAACCTTGAAATCCCATTGCTTTGCAGCCAGAAGATTTTCAAAATGTGATGAATATGGGAGGTTATCGCCGATAATTGAGTAAAAAAGGCAATCCAGAGGTCTTTTTGCCACTTCAGCAGAATTCTGCATCTTCAATGTTCCTGAAGATGCATTCCGGGGATTTGCAAAAGGGAGTTCTCCTTTTGCTTCTCTTTCCATGTTCATCCGGTCAAAATCTGGCCTGGGTATGATGATCTCTCCACGGATCTCAAAAAGATCCGGATAATCGTTACCCATCAATACCAATGGAATTCTTTTTATGGTCCTGACATTATCGGTAACATCATCACCCCGGGTTCCGTCCCCACGGGTTACAGCCCTGATTAGCCTGCCATGCTCATATACCAGACTAATAGCTGTACCGTCATATTTTAGCTCTGTCACATACTCAAATTGTTCATCAATTTCCTTCCTGATCCTCTTGTCAAAAGCAATTAGTTCTTCAAAAGAATAGGTGTTTCCAAGCGATAACATTGGGGTTTTGTGTTCTACCTGTACAAACACTTTATTTATATCGTTGCCAACACGCTGGGAAGGAGAGTTTGGATCAAAAAATACAGGAAATTCTTTTTCCAATGTCATTAATTGCTGCATTAACAAATCATATTTAAGATCGCTTATAAGTGGCTGAGAAAGAACATAATATTGATGGTTGTGATTACTTAGTTCTTTTCTGAGTTTCTCGATCCTAACCCTGGCCACTTCCTGATTCATGAATGAATGATTTTTTTGTATCCGTATACTTTAATTCTTAATTAAAATTTCTTCAATAAAACTAATAAAAATCTCTTAACCGAATTAAAAAGACAGAAAAGGATTAACTCAATAATTATTGGCTTACTTTTTTTAGATTTTCTTTTAATTAATTCGAAAACTTTAAAAAGATTTGGTTCATCCCTGCCTCCCGGCAGGCAGGCGGATAACGCATAGGTAAATATTAGTTCTCTCAACATTTAAGTTGTTATCCAAAGACAAGGCCATCGGTCTTGTATTATTGTAGTAAAACCGCGATATAAATAAGAATAGAACACGGATGACACGGATAACGCTGATTTTCACGGATTTTAAATATTTACATAATAAACTTCATTTCCTGTCATTCGTGTTCTATTAATTGGTTTTCTTCTAT
>JAUWBB010000300.1 GCA_030605195.1 Bacteroidota bacterium | reverse complement strand
ACCCATTTTGCTGATTTTATAAACAACCCGGGAAAAGGGCAGAAATTTATTGCTCACTGCCTGGACAGCAAAAAAGAAATGTTCGGAACGTCCATTAGCCCGCGTAAAGACTTGACCATCCTGATCGGTCCGGAGGGAGATTTCAGTGAGGAAGAAATAAAACTCGCAAAAAAATCAGGTTTCCATGAAGTCAGTCTGGGAACCGGCCGCCTCCGTACAGAAACAGCAGGAGTAGTTGCCTGTCATACCTGTCATTTAATTAATTGTATCAAAACTTAACCCGGTGAATTTATTAAAGATTTGATTGACAACCCGGTCATCCACTTCAAAATGAATTTCATTAAGAAGCTTATACATATCCTGGTTATGTTCTCCAAAGAAAAAATCAAGGTCGATTAGCTCACTTTCCTCAATTTTAATATCATGAAATGAAAAACTAAGAGTAGAAATATTTACCATAGGCAAAATGTATTTATTGATTACATTTTATTGAAGTAACGTAACCTATTTCGATTTTATTATATCCTAACCCTGATAAATCCCGTAGGAATTTCCAACGGGGTAAACCGGAAAATAAAAGACAAAAGTTTACCCTGTGAAACAGCAACTTCGTTGCTCCTGCTACGCAGGGTTTCACAGGGTGAACCTTTAAATTACCGTAAGGCTTTTGTCTTTTTCTTTAATCAATTTTCTCAGGTTAATCAGTGCATAACGCATTCGACCGAGTGCGGTATTGATGCTAACATCAGTCTGTTCTGCAATTTCCTTAAAACTTAACTCTCCATAATGACGTAGTATAACTACTTCTCGTTGATCGGCAGGAAGTTTATCAATTAATAAACGTACATCATTAATTATTTGGTCAAATACCAGTTTATCTTCTATATTTCTGGCCGAAAGTTTCCTGGAGTTAAAAATATCCATTTCATTATCCTCGTTCGATAAGGTGTTCATTTGTTTTTCTTTCCTGAAATGATCAATAGTCAGGTTATGAGCAATACGAATTACCCAGGAAAGGAATTTTCCATTGTCTTTATATTTTCCATTAATAAGTGATTGAATCACTTTAATAAATGTATCCTGGAAGATATCTTCGGCAAGTTGTTGATTTTTAACAATCAACAGGATATAAGTGTAAACTTTGTTCTTGTGGCGGTTTATTAAAACCTCAATACAAGACTGACTGCCGGAAACGAACTTGTTTACAAGCTCACAATCCGATAATTTTGCAAGTTCCAAAACTACTTTTTATTATGGTTAATAAGAAAGTAGAATTTTCCCGATATCAGTCCTCCGTATAAAGATTAGAAAATATCCCCCTTCTTAGAAGGTGGCTCTTTGATTTGTCTCTCAAAGAGACGATTAATTAACACAAATTATAATCAACAAATCCCAAATGATAAAAAATGACTATATTATATGCAAGTAAACAAAAAAAAATGTTAATTCAAAAAAATATTACTTTTAATTTTTATTAAAAAGCGCTTTTAAGACTAAATTACAATTTTTATGCCAGGGATTCCGGCCAAAAAAAACCAAAATATTCAGATTAAGGGAGCGCGGGTTCATAATTTAAAGAATATCGATATTGAGATACCCCGGGATAAACTTATTGTAATCACGGGCTTATCAGGATCAGGTAAATCTTCCCTTGCATTTGATACGATATATGCTGAAGGACAACGGCGGTACGTTGAAAGTTTATCTTCTTATGCACGACAGTTCCTTGGGCGGATGCACAAACCGGAAGTTGATTATATTAAAGGAATTCCGCCTGCCATAGCCATTGAACAAAAGGTAAATTCAAGGAATCCGCGATCAACTGTCGGAACCTCAACCGAGATTTATGAATTTTTAAAATTACTTTTTGCCCGCACTGGTAAAACTTACTCACCCATATCCAACAAAGTTGTAAAAAGGCATAGTGTATCTGATGTTGTGACCTTTCTGGGCAGGTTTGAAGAAAATACCCTGGGAATTTTAACTGCTCCTCTGAAAGCTCATAAGGATTGCACAATTCCCGATCATCTCATGTTCTTACTGAAACAAGGAATAACCAGGGTTGAGATAAATGATGAAATAAAAAAGATCAGTAATGTGCTTGAAAATCCTGAATTGGTTGAAGAATTAACTGAAATAAAGGTTGTTATTGACAGGATTGTTATTAAAAGGGATAAGGATTCACTGAGCCGGTTCGCCGATTCGGTTCAAACGGCTTTTAACGTTGGGAAGGGATATTGTTCAGTAAAAGTTTATAAGGAAGATATAACGGTTATTGAGAACTTTTCCAATAAGTTTGAAGTCGATGGTATCGAATTTGAAGAACCGACCTCTTTTATGTTCAGTTTCAACAACCCTGTCGGAGCTTGCCCCACTTGTGAAGGTTATGGAAAAATTATCGGAATTGATGAAAGTCTTGTAATACCCAACAAAAGTCTTTCGATTCACGAAGATGCTATCGTTTGCTGGAAAGGTGAAAAAATGAGTAAATGGAAAGAACGATTAATCTACAATGCAGATAAGTTCAACTTTCCGGTACACAAACCCTTTTATAAATTAACTGAAAATCAAAAACTTCTGTTATGGACCGGTAATCAATATTTCAAAGGATTAAATACCTTTTTCGACTATCTGGAAAAGAAAAAATACAAAATCCAGTACAGGGTAATGATATCACGCTACCGGGGTAAAACGGTTTGTCCGGAATGCAAAGGGACAAGGCTGAAAAAAGAAGTAGCTTATGTTAAAATCGGGGAGAAATCCATTCAGGATCTGGTGCAACTATCCATCGATAAACTTTATCAGTTCTTTAATAATTTAACGATTGATGAGTACGACCAGACCGTTTCAAAGCGATTGCTAACTGAAATTAAAAACCGATTAAAATTTCTGATCAATGTAGGATTAAGTTATCTGGCACTTAATCGTCTATCTTCCAGCCTGTCAGGTGGCGAATCGCAAAGGATCAATCTTGCAACTTCGTTAGGAAGCAGTTTGGTAGGATCCATATACATTCTTGATGAGCCAAGTATTGGTTTACATTCCAGAGACACTTCCCTTCTGATAAAGGTTTTAAAGGATTTACAAAAATTGGGGAATACTGTTTTGGTTGTAGAGCACGATGGAAAGATCATAAAGTCAGCCGATGAGTTGATAGATATTGGCCCGTATGCAGGTCGTCTGGGTGGAGAAATAATATTTCAGGGTCCATTCAGCAAGTTGAAAAAGAACAAACGAAGTTTAACTTCATTATACTTGCTGGGTGAAAAATCCATTCCGGTGCCTAAAATCAGAAGAAAATGGACAAATTATATCGAAATCAAGGGAGCTCGTGAACATAATTTAAAAGGGATTGATGTCAAAATCCCTTTAAATACTTTAACCGTTATTACCGGCGTAAGCGGCTCAGGAAAGTCTTCCTTAATCGGCGATATTCTGTTTCCAGCCCTGAATAAACGATTTAATGGTTATGGTGAACAAACCGGGCAGTTCGATATTCTGGAAGGAAATCTCGAAATGATTACTAATGTAGAATTTGTTAATCAAAATCCGATCGGGAAATCCAGTAGATCAAATCCCGTTACATATATTAAAGCATTTGATGAAATAAGAAGGTTATTTGCCGGCTTGCCTTTATCAAAACTTAACGGATTCGAACCGGGATATTTTTCTTTCAATATTGATGGTGGCAGATGTGAAGAATGTTTGGGAGAGGGCATCATTAAAGTTGAAATGCAATTTATGGCAGATGTTGAATTAATTTGTGAAAGCTGCAATGGTAAAAGATTTAAACAAGAGACTCTTGAGGTAAAATATAATGGTAAAAATATTTTCGATATTCTTGAATTAACGGTTAATGAAGCTCTTGATCTTTTTAATACAACCAGGGGGAGCATTGAGAAAAAGATTGTCGAACGATTACGGCCTCTTGCCAATGTCGGTCTTGGATATATAAAACTAGGGCAATCATCCAGTACGTTAAGTGGTGGTGAAAGCCAGCGGGTAAAGTTAGCTTCGTTTCTAAGCAAAGAAAAACCCGGTCAGCCAAAATTATTCATCTTCGATGAGCCAACCACGGGTTTACATTTTCATGATATACGAAAACTTCTCGATGCATTTGATGCCCTTATCGAGAAAGGCCATTCCATAATAATCATTGAACACAACCCGGAGATTATTAAATCTGCTGATTGGGTAATTGACCTTGGTCCGGAGGGTGGTGAAAAAGGTGGATATATTGTATTCGAGGGTATTCCGGAAAACCTGGTAGAATGCAAGACATCGTACACCGGGAAATACCTTAAACCAAAGTTGGAATAAATAAACAA
>JAUWBB010000262.1 GCA_030605195.1 Bacteroidota bacterium | reverse complement strand
ATTGAAGGACACTCCTGCTGACAGGGTCTTCAAAACCGAAATAGATATTTTTTGTGGAGCTTTATCCTCAAAAACTTTCTTAAACACTATGTCCACTGTACGATTGAATGGGCCTGCATAAATGCAGTTTCGGATTTCTTGGTTATTGAGTTTCATTCCGCCAGTATTGAAGCGGTGAAAGATTGTAAAAAGGTAATAAGTGTGACTTTTTTTGGAATAATCATATCTCAGTACTATAATAGGTAATGTCAGATTTTCAACGCGTGTGAAGTACGTGTGAAGTTCAGAATTTTCGTCAACAAATTTTGACAGAAACTGGCCAGCCAGTTTTTGGTCAATGTCGTCAATACGTGATAGGGTCCACTTTCCCCCTGACAAAAAACGAATAATGGTAGCCATACGCTGAAGACCGTCGTTAACTTGCATGTGATTATGAAAATCTACAACCATGCCCTGAGCTACGGAAGTCCTGCTTACATCGCTTTCGCGTATCTTCAGTGAAGCAAAGCCGGACAGGCAAGTAGTCGAAGGGACTGAACACAAAACACAAAACATTGAACCAGCTACAAGTTTCCGGAAACCAGCATCCAGCTTCGAGCATCCAGAACCAATTACTTTTTCCGGTTTTTTCTGGCTCTTAATGCAAAGAACAGCATCAGCCCGCCAAAAATTAACGTTACAAGACCTGTCCACAGATTAATGTTTATTTCCAATGATCTTTTATACATCTCTGCATTAGAGTTTGTAACCAACCCAAATATTGTCAATACAAGCCCAAATATGGTAAACATTAAACCGATAGGAAACCGAATATCTATACCCATAGTATTTATATTTTACCAGAATAATATACTTAAAATTATTGCTATTATACCAACGATTACAGCTAAAGCCGCTGGACGTTCATACCAAACCACGCCTTCTTCTTTTTGTCTTGGCGTAAGTGAATAAACCAGGCCTTTTAGTTCACCATCTGGTTTTAGTTTTTTTGTTAATATGGATAAAATGACCGTCATTAAAAAACAAGCCGTAAACGCGTAAATGGCAGTCCAGAAGTTTTGTGCCATCTCACTGGGATACTCATGAATAATTGTTCCCAACCATCCTCCTTTTACCAGAACTGTTGCGCCGACAGGAGCTGTTAACCCGTGATGTATTGCAGCAGCGGTTGTTCCTGAGAGCAAACCGAAAAAAGCACCATGACCTGTCGCTCGTTTCCAGAACATACCAAGCACAAAGGTTGCGAATAAAGGTGCATTAATAAAGGCAAAGACCAGTTGCAGAAAATCCATTATATTGTTAAACATTCTTGCTACATAGGCTGCAAAAATACTGATCAGTACACCAAAAATTGTTGTTAGCTGCGCCACACGCAGGTAATGTTTATCTGATTTTCCCTTACTGATATAACTTTGGTAAATATCATAAGTCCATACGGTATTAAAAGCGGTGACATTACCTGCCATTCCTGACATAAACGAAGCCATCAGAGCTGTAAGTCCTAATCCTAATACACCGGTTGGAAAGTAATATCCCAGCATCATTGGAATTACTTTGTCGTAATCATAGGAACCACCTTTTACCGGAAGTTCAAATCCACTTTCCAGGTTGGAAGTTAATGCGATGGCAATCATTCCGGGTAAGATTACCAGAAATGGAATGAACATTTTCGGCAGGGCTCCGATCAGTGGCGTGCGGCGTGCTGATGACATCGAATCTGCTGCCATGGCTCTTTGTACAACCAGAAAATTTGTACACCAGTAACCAAAGGAAAGTACAAACCCTAACCCCATAGCCACTGCGATCCAATCCACGCCCATTGGATTCGAGTTGGGATTATTCATGTGCCTCCAGGATTGTGTATATGCTCCGGATTCAAAACCATTGTTTACGGATACTTCTGCAAGACTTGTCTTTAGTCCTTCCCATCCGCCAATATCGATTAAAGCAATAATTACCAGTGGAAGAAAACCCAATACAATTAAAAAGAATTGAAGAACCTCATTATAGATTGCCGATGTTAATCCTCCCATGTAAATATATATGAGAACTATGAGAGCTGAAATAATCAGACTAAAATGAAAGTTCCAACCCAACATGATTTCCATAAGCATCGCGAGGGCATACATGGAAATTCCGGATGCAAATATGGTCATTATGGCAAATGAAACAGCATTAAAGCCACGCGTTTTTTCATCAAAACGTAATTTTAAATATTCGGGGACCGAACGGGCTTTTGAACCGTAATAAAACGGCATCATGAAAATAGCAAGGAATATCATGGCAGGAATTGCGCCTATCAAGTAAAAATGAATGGTTGCTATCCCGTACTTGGCACCCGAAGCAGCCATACCAATTACTTCCAGTGCTCCAAGGTTGGTGGCGATAAAAGCCAATCCTGTAATCCATGCCGGAATAGACCGGCCGGCTTCCAGAAAATCGGTGGAAGATTTCATAAACCGTTTTAATGCCCATCCTATTCCAAGTACAAATGCAAAATAGATCAGCATAATGGAATAATCAATCCATCCGAGATCAAAAACATTTTCCATGTTAAATGATTATTTTATTAATTATAATTCTCTTACACCATCACCAACATCAGCCACATAAAATTCAGGTTTCAAACCTGTTTTTTGTTCATAATTTTTTCCGACCTGTTCAATGAAAGCATCTACTGCTTCTTCCTTTACCAGGCTTACCGTGCATCCCCCAAATCCTGCACCTGTCATCCGGGAGCCCAAAACCCCCTCAATCTTACGGGCTTCTTCTACCAATGTATCCAATTCTACGCCTGTTACTTCGTAATCGTCTTTTAATGAATCATGCGAGTCATTCATTAATTCTCCAAACCTTACCATATTTTCTGCTTTTAAGGCATCCACTGCATCAACACAGCGCTGATCTTCAGAAACAACATGCCTGGCTCTTTTCCTTACTATATCACTTGAAATAAAATTTGCAATTTCTTCAAATTCAGATAAGGAAAGTTCTCCAAGATTTTTAACAGGCCTGGCCTTATTCAGGTTTTCGACGGCTTGCTCACATTCGCCACGTCTTTCGTTATATTTTGAGTTGGCTAATTGTCTTTTTTTGTTGGTGTTTGAAATTATGATTTTAAGTCCTTCAAGCTTTAACGGAACCAATTCGTAATCGAGCGTATCACAATTCAGGAAAATGGCATGGTTTACCTTTTCGACGGAAACTGCAAACTGGTCCATTATTCCACAATTAACGCCAACAAAGTTATTTTCCGCCCTTTGACAAAGTTTTGCAAGTTCTACCAAATTGAGTTGACTATTGCCAAATACCTTATTAATAAAAAAACCGGTAACTGTTTCGATAGATGCAGATGATGATAATCCTGAATCATTCGGAACATTTCCGGAAAATAAGAATTCAATCCCTTGGTTTACTTCAATCCCGACTTTATTGAATTCATCTATAATGCCTAAAGGATAATTTACCCATTCGCTACCAACCTTTTTCGTTAACGTACCGAGAGGAATTTCAGTCGTGAAATAAAAATTCACGGATGCAAATTTGACACTTTTCGTCCCGGTGATCCTGGCTGCGAGATAAGTGCCATAACTTAAAGCACATGGAAATACATACCCGCCATTATAATCGGTGTGTTCACCAATCAGGTTTACCCTGCCCGGTGAGAAAAATATCCCGGGCTTTCCACCCGTTTCCCCATACCTTTTATAAAATTCTTTTAATAAGCTTTCTGTATTCATGATTGAACCGTAAGGAAATTATATAGAGTCTATATTCACAATTATTGATAATCGCTTGTAACAACCTGAAAATTAATTAACAAATTTTAATTGTGTGTAGTTATTTATTAGGGTTTATATAAATGATAAACAGATAAAATATTTTAAGTCCTAAATGTATTTAAATTAAATTTATCTTTAGCATAAAAAAATATTGTTCACAAAAAAAAATCAAATGAAAAAGAAAATTTTACTAATTATCTCTTTTGCCGTTTTTGTTTTCAATTTTGTTTCAGGCCAGCAAGGCAAGAAAATTCCCCTTGATCATTCGGTTTACGATTCATGGAAAGACATCCGGAATACGATACTATCAAATGATGGGACGTGGATCAGTTATGTAATAAACCCTCAAAAGGGTGATGGCTGGTTGTATCTGATGAATCTGGAAACAAACCGGCTTGACTCGGTTTCAAGGGGTTATAGTGCCCTGTTTTCTCCCAATACTGATTTTCTGGCCTTCAAAATCAAACCGCCTTTTAGTTTTACCAGGCAGGCTAAAAAAGAAAAAAAGAAAAAAGAGAAAATGCCTAAAGATTCACTTGGTATTTGGATTTTAACAGACTTAAGTTTGCTGAAATTTGAAAGGGTCAAGTCATATAAAATTCCTGAAGAAAACACTTCATGGATTGTTTACCATCTCGAAGATGAATTAACAAAAAAGGATACCGTCGGGAAGGAAGAAAAAAAACAAGAAAAAATAAAACCCGAAGAGGAAAACGAGAAAAACGATAAGAAAAATGGTAAGTCTGAAGGAACGGTGTTAGTGATCTATAATCCCATTACCTTAAGTGAGAGTCAGTTTAAGGATGTTACGGAATATCATGTTTCAAAAAATGGTAGTTTGGTTGGATTCATCGAAGTGAAAACAGATTCTGTCGATCATTCGAAAGCATACGCTTTTGATACTTCTGAGGAGGATTTTAAAGTGTCTGGTTGAAAGACGGTCTTGCCAAAAAAATAATTTCTGATGACACAGGAGATCAGGTTGCGTTTATACATACTGGGGATACGGCAAAAACCAAAATTTATAGCTTTTACCTTTGGGATTCAAAATTTGACCAGGCTAAGACAATTGTGGATACTCTTACACCGGGAATTCCGGAGAACTGGAG
>JAUWBB010000071.1 GCA_030605195.1 Bacteroidota bacterium | reverse complement strand
AATAAAGCCATTGAACTGGAAACCGGAGATGACACGGCAAAGGCAAAATTGTATTTTGAACTTGCTACTTCATACGTTGGATCGGGCGATACAAACTCAGCTTGCGAAGCATATAAAAAGGCTATGTTTGGGCCGTATGCTGAAAATGCAAAATATCAAATCGAACAAGTTTTAAAGTGTAAGTGAATGGTTTCCCCAAAGGGATGCCTTTGGCACTGGTTTGTAGTTTGTGGTTCGTGGTTTGTTTTCTCTACAAAGCTGCTTTTCTAAAAATCATATTCATTAAGGTGATTTTTCCCACTCTCCGCATTCCTGTGAGGACGATAATCTCAGTGTTGTTTTTTATAATATTTATCAGGGGTTTGATGGGTACGGACACTAAACTGCCTCCGACAAGAAAAAGATCAATTACCCGATACCCGATAGCTATCGGGTATGGGTATTGGAATTTATTTATAAACGAAATATAGAGTTTATAGACAGGCTTTATTTACAACACCAAACAACGATATAGTTGTCAAGCTGGAAATAATTAAGTTCAAGTTTCTCCTGAATCATTCCGGTTTCGACAATTCCTTCGATTTTTCCCCGTGAACTTAATGTAAATGGTTTAATAAATATTTCACGGCGAAAATAAAGATTTTTTCTGTCAAGTAACTTATAAATAGCTTCTTTTGCACACCAGTGGATATATAAATGATTTTTTCTCCGGTCTGTATTTTCAGTTATCTGCTCTTTATTATGGATGAATTTATGCGCAATCTTATAAATTCTGTCGCTCATGAATTCCAGGTCAATCCCAACCTTCCTGGTCTTACTAAGCAGTATTGATGTCAGGTTCCGGGAGTGTGAAATACTAATATTATATAAGTGATTGTTAAAAAAAGGTTTACCGTTATGATTATAAATTATATTAATCTTTTCATCAACAAGATGAGATAATAAAGCTCTGACACTTAAGAATTCAATTTTCCGGTTTTGATTTTTATAACTTGTTAAAGTATTGATTTCTGTATCAATAAGGTCAACATGGGAAAATAAAGTGTTGTAGTCTTCTGTGATCTCCCACAAACCAAGGAGGCAATCTTCTTTTACCTGCTTTTTTAGTATTAAACCCATATAATTAATCCAGGTTGTTATCCAAAGACAAGACCATCGGTCTTGGATTCCTGCCCGACTGACGCCTGTCAGGCGGGATTGTAGTAAAACCGCAATATAATTGATTTTCTTCTTCTACAATAATCGAACACTGATAGTGTTCTTTTTCAAGTAATTAAAGTTATTCTAATTAAGATAACAATTCTAATACTTCCATTCGAGGGTTTCAATCAAATGAACAATATCTTCTTTAAAAAAACGAATAACAGGTGCAAGGGAATCGGCATTAGGCTGAAGACTAAAATAAAGAGCTCCCCTAAGATAATGAGAAGTACTGTCGGTTAAAAAAAACTGAACGGATGAAGCTGCATCTCCTTTTATTTCATACATGATTCCATATACTTTCCTGGTTTCATCGACAAATAGTTTTTCCTGAATTGCCTGTGCTTTGATAGTGTGCTTGTATGCCAGTGTATGTGAATCTTCAAGAAGCAATGAAATGTTATTATGTACAGGTTTATAACTGATATGAATTTTGGCTTTGTAAGCAGGAAATTGAATATTGAGCCAGCATGGCTCCGAAAAAGAATTTTTTTCAATTCTGATGGATCCGTAAACCGGATATTCAAATTTATACGGGCAGTTGCTTTGATAAATCTGATATTCCTTTTTGGGGAGATCGATGCGGAAATACCCATTTGGTTTTGGGGTGTAATTTCTTTTACACGCGATTAACAAAAGCAATAAAAGAATCCCATGGATACTGATATTTTTCAAACTTGCATTGAGCATGATTTTATGAGGAATTCTTTTTTTTATCCTTTAACAAATCCGGATAAATTTTAACTCTGATTCTTTTTATTCTTCGAAAATCAACGGAATCGATTTTAAAAGAAAAATTTTCGTACCGGATGATATCATTTTTTCCTGGAATTTTTCCTTTTAATTCCAAAATTAAACCGGCTAGTGTATCAGCATCTCCTTTTATTTCGTTAAAAATATTGTCACTGGTATTGATAATTTTGTAAAAATCATTTAGCAATGTTTTACCCTCAAAAAGGTAATTTGACTCATCCAACCGAACATAGGTTGGTTCATCTTCTTCGGATTCGTCAGCAATTTCTCCCACGATTTCTTCTAAAATATCTTCCAGGGTTATGATACCATGAGTTCCGCCATATTCATCTACCACCATGGCCAAATGTATCTTTTTTGATTGAAATTCCTCAAGCAGGTCGTTTATCTTTTTCGTTTCTGGCACAAAATATGGCGGTCTGATAAGTGATTGCCATTTGAATGTATCGTCTTTATGCATATGTGGCAGCAAATCTTTTATATACAGAATTCCGCTGATGTTGTCAAAGCTGGCAGAATATATAGGAATCCTTGAGTAACCGGATTCGATAATTTGTGGTAATAACTCTCTGAATTTTGTTTGTATATCAACAGCAACAACATCGAGGCGCGACTTCATTATTTCCTTCACATCGATATTTCTGAATTTCACGATACCTTTTAAAATTTTTTCATCCTCCATTATAGTTGTTGAGGGCAATGCCATTGCTTTTGAAAGATCATCCATGGATATGTTTTGTTTCTTTCCGGCAAAACGTTTATTTATTATTGATGTGGAATAAATTAAAATAGAACTTATGGGTTTAAATATCTTTTCGAGATAATACAGTGGGTAAGACATATTTGTTGAAAATTGCACGGCGTAATGTGTCGCGTATATTTTTGGAAGAATTTCCCCGAACAATAATAACAGAAATGCGATGATAATAATCTGGAAAATAAATCCGAGAATAGGAATATTAGAAAAGTCAATAATGGAATTCGTGATAAAGGCGGATAAAATTACAATACCAATATTTATAAAATTATTTACCACAAGAATCGTAGCTAACAGGCGTTCCGGCATTCTATATAGTTTCAGGGCGCAGAAAGCTTTTTTTGACTTTTTTGTTTCTAAACTTCTGATATTTGAGGGGGAAAGTGAGAAATATGCTACTTCTGAACCGGATATCAGGGCAGAAGATATTAACAAAACCAACAAAACAATTATCCCGATGAAAATACTTATTGAAAAGGGGTAAAATGCAATATCAATATTACACAGAATTGGAAATGGATCGTCTGTTTCCAAATTTTTATCGTTGAATACGAACCATAAATGACTCAGAACGGTAAGTCGTCAGTTTCTTCGGTTGTGTTGTCTTCTTCATTGGTTTCCCCGGTTGAAGGTTTTTCCTCTGAAGGAGGTGGAGCTAAACTTTCGTCACCCCGGCGGCCAAGCATTTGCATTGTATCGGCAACAATTTCAGTGGTATAACGTTTGTTACCATCCCGATCATCCCAGGAACGGGTTCTGATTTTTCCTTCAAGATAGAGTTGAGAGCCTTTCTTCACATATTTCTCAACAATTTCAGCCAGACCTCTCCAAATGACAATATTGTGCCACTCGGTTGTGGTTACCTTTTCACTATTTTTATTTTTATAGGTTTCACTGGTAGCAAAAGGAAAGTTTGCAACAGCTACACCGCTGTCAAGATATCGAACATCAGGGTCTTTACCAACGTTTCCGACGAGTATAACTTTATTTATCGACATATTCAATATATTTTTTACGTATGTAAAATTAAGAAAAATTAAACTTTAATCACAAAAAAACAGGAGGAAATTATGACATCTTTTTTCCTGAGAAAATATTCAATCAGTTTTGGAACAGGATATTGTTTAAATACGGGTCATTTTGGCCTCTCCAGGGTGAATATGCGTAGCTATATTCTTACTTAAATTCATTCGCTAACCGTCTGATAATAAATTTTTTTTACGAAATAAACAAAAATAATGATTAAGTATTTCATTTATTTTTAGAAATCTTTTATATTTGCAATCCCTGGGATGACGAACTTTGTAAATTATTGATAACTAAAGATTTTAAAAATGACTAAAGCAGACATTGTAAACGAAATTTCGAAGAATACCGGAATTGAGAAAGTAACTGTTCAAAAAACAGTAGAAGCTTTCATGGAAACGGTGAAAGATTCTCTTGTTAAAGATAAAAATGTTTATCTAAGAGGATTTGGAAGTTTTATTGTAAAGAAAAGAGCAAAGAAAACAGCCAGGAATATTTCTAAAAATACAACCATTATTATTCCTGAACATTTTATTCCTGCTTTCAAACCTGCTAAGTCTTTCATAAACAAGGTAAAAGCTAACGTGAAGAAATAACACCTGTCTTTTACCTGGTTTGTTCTAAAAAAAATTAATCTATGCCAAGCGGAAAAAAGAGAAAGAGGCATAAAATGGCTACACATAAGCGGAAAAAGCGCTTAAGGAAAAATAGGCATAAGAAGAAGAAATAACCCTTCTGTCTCATTTCTTTTATGAGCAGGAATTTTAAAGAATTAACCTAAAGATTATTTGGGTCTTTAGGTTTATTCTATTATAAAATATTTTCTCGGAATCCTCTACAACGTGATGGAATCGTGAGCAAGGAATTAGTAATTGATGTTACTTCCTCGGAAATAAATATTGCCCTCCTTGAAGATAAACAACTTGTTGAACTAAATAAAGAAAAAAGCAATCTTCAATGTGCTGTTGGCGACATTTATGTGGGGAAGGTAAGGAAGATAATGCCCGGTCTCAATGCAGCATTTGTCAATGTTGGCTTTGAGCGTGATGCTTTTTTGCATTATCTCGACCTCGGCCCTCAATTCCAAACTCTTAATAAATATCTTAATACTGCACTTAACAAAAAAGGGAAGATACCTCCATTACATAAATTCAAACCGGAACGCGATATACCTAAGGAGGGTAAAATTATTAATATACTAAAACCGGGTCAATCCATTCTGGTTCAAATTTCAAAAGAACCCATTTCAACAAAAGGTCCCAGATTAGCCTCAGAAATATCGATTCCCGGAAGAAATCTTGTTTTAATGCCTTTCTCAGAAAAAGTATCAATTTCTCAGAAAATTGAATCAGGTGAAGAAAAAAATCGTCTTAAAACCTTACTTCAAAGTATTAAGCCCAGAAATTATGGAATCATTGTCAGGACGGTTGCTGAAGGGAAAAGGGTTGCTATTTTGGATTCAGAATTAAGAAGCCTCATAAAAAAATGGGAAACCGCGTTTGAACAACTTGACGGGATTACTCCTCCCAGGCAGATTATCAGCGAATTAAACAGGACATCGGCAATATTGAGAGATGTTTTGAATGTAACCTTCAACAGTATTTATGTTAACGATGCATCTCTTTTCCGGGAAATAAAGGAATACATCAGCACCATAGCTCCTGAAAAGGAAAAAATCGTGAAATTATACAAGGGGGAAATACCCATTTTTGAGCATTTGGGGGTGAATAAACAAATAAAATCCTTTTTTGGTAAGACAGTATCTTTTAAAAATGGAGCCTATTTAATTATTGAACATACAGAAGCTTTACATGTAATTGATGTAAATAGCGGAAACCGGGCTAAATCAGGGAAAGATCAAGAATCGAATGCTTTTGAAGTGAACCTTGCCGCGGCTGTTGAGATTGCCAGACAACTTAGGTTGCGCGATATGGGAGGTATTATTGTAATCGATTTTATTGATATGCAATCTTTGGAAAATAAACAATCGGTTTATGAAAAAATGAAAGAGTCTATGACTACCGACAGGGCAAAACACAATATCCTTCCCTTAAGTAAATTTGGGCTGATGCAGATTACAAGACAAAGGGTCAGACCGGAGATGAATATTGAAACCATTGAGAAATGTCCTACTTGTAAAGGCACAGGTGAAATATCTCCAACAATATTGTTTGCAGATGATTTGGAAAACCATATCCGGGATATATTTCAGGAATATGATCCTTCTAAGATCACTATCCAGGTACATCCTATCGTTGCTGCATACATGAAAAAAGGAACTTTCTCTATCCGTCGAAAATGGTCTTTAAAATTCAGACGCCGGATTAAAATCGTTCAACTGACCTCTTTAAACTTGCTTGAATATCACATTCTTGACAAATTCGGAGATGAAATAATTCTGTAATTAATCCTACTTTCAAATTCTACCTTTATTGTCTTTTCTACGACTTTAAATTGACGTGAGTTTCTATTATGTTAAATCACCAAGAAAATTTATTAACAAACTAATAGTCAGAATTTAAAAACTTGTATTTGTTT
This sequence comes from Bacteroidota bacterium, assembly GCA_030605195.1. Taxonomy (GTDB): domain Bacteria; phylum Bacteroidota; class Bacteroidia; order Bacteroidales; family VadinHA17; genus CAZEWS01. The sequence continues at coordinate 4,253 of JAUWBB010000071.1, read as the reverse complement.
CTAACTCACGTTAATTTAATAAATTTGTAGCCTGAATTACAAAATGAACATCGTATGAAAAAATTATTGTTTACGTATCTTATTGGTATTTTTATACTTAACACGGCAGTTTCTTTTTCCCAAATCCTCGATCCGGTAAGGTGGAATTATGAACATAAGAAATTGAGTGATACTGAAATTGAACTGACTTTTATAGCCGATATTGAAGATAGATGGCATTTATATTCTCAGGATTTGCCTGAAGGCGGTCCAATCCCAACTTCCTTTACAATTGAAGGATCAGCTGATTTTGAATTGATTGGTGAAGTTATTGAAGTAACTGAGCCTGAGGTGAAGTATGATCAGAGCTTTCAAATGAAGCTGAAGCTGTTTAGTCATAAAGCTGTTTTTAAACAAAAAATAAAGCTTCTTTCTGAAGGAACTGTTAAAATCAAAGGGTTTGTTGAATTCATGAGTTGTGATGATGAAAAATGTCTTCCGCCAAAAGAATCTGATTTTGAATTTGTTATACAGGGTTCATCTTTAGCGGATATTGGCCATGAGGAGGGGCAAGGTACAACTTCAATAAAAGAACAAAAGGAAAGTGAAAAAGAGTTTTTTAAACCGCGGGTTAACCTTTCGGGGGAAGCATCAAAGCAATCAGATAAAATAGCTTTACAATCTTCTGAAAATAGTGAAAAATCAGGTAAACCCTTGTGGGGATTTTTTCTTTTTTCCATGCTTGCAGGTTTTGCAGGTCTTTTAACTCCATGCGTATTCCCAATGATTCCAATGACCGTGGCGTTCTTTTCACAGGGAATTGAAAACAGGGTCAAATCAATTCTGAAAGCAATCATTTTTGGCCTGTCAATAATCCTGATTTATACATCGATAGGGTTGATAGTGTCTTTAACGAGCGCCGGCGCTGATTTTGCAAATAATTTGAGTACTCATTGGATCCCGAATGTTATATTTTTTACATTATTTATGATCTTTGCTGCTTCTTTCCTTGGAATGTTTGAGTTGGTGCTCCCCGGCAGATTAATTAACAGGTCTGATAAACAAGTAGATAGAGGCGGGATTATTGCCTCCTTTTTTATGGGAGTGACAACCGTACTGGTTTCTTTTTCCTGTACAGGACCAATTGTAGGAGCATTATTGGTTGAGGCAGCAAGTGGAGACATTATTAAACCTACCCTGGGTATGTTTGGATTTTCTTTAGCATTTGCCCTGCCATTTACTCTATTTGCCATTTTTCCTTCCTGGCTCAAAAATCTACCCAAATCAGGTGGATGGTTAAATTCTGTAAAAGTGATACTGGGTTTTATTGTTCTTGCTTTTGGTTTGAAATTCCTTTCCAATATAGATCAAACTTATCATCTCGGTATTTTAAGCAGGCAAATTTACCTGGCAATCTGGATTGTTATTTTTACGATTATGGGGTTTTATTTATTGGGAAAAATCAAATTTGCTCATGATAGTGACCTTCCTTTCATCACTATTCCCAGACTGGTTCTGATCATTGCAACATTTGTTTTTGTTTTATATTTGGTCCCCGGGCTTTTTGGGGCACCATTAAATAGTATTTCAGGATTAATTCCACCACAAGATACGCGAGGTTTTAAAATGTCTTCCCAGGTTATGGGAAGTTCTTTGGGTATCTCAAACGCGTCAGATAATGGATCAAACACTCTTTGCGAGGCTCCAAAATATGCTGATTTTCTACACTTACCCTATGGTTTGAAAGGATATTTCGATTATGATCAGGGTCTGGAATGTGCCAGAGAGCTAAATAAGCCTGTTTTGCTTGATTTCAAAGGGCATGCTTGTAGTAACTGCAAGGAAATGGAATCGAAAGTATGGTCCGATCCTGCAGTATTGAAACGATTAAGAAATGAATATATAATTATCGCCCTTTATGTTGATGACAGGACAAAACTTGATGAATCGGAATGGGTTGTATCAGAATATGACGGCAAGGTAAAAAAGACCATTGGTAAAATGAATGCCGATTTTCAGATTACAAGGTATAAGATAAATTCACAGCCATATTATGTTATCCTGGATCTGAATGAAAATGTTCTGGTTCCACCACGATCTCATAATCTTGATATAAAGAAATATGTGGATTTTCTGGATAAAGGATTGGAGGAATTTAAGAAATTAAATTAACGTGAGTTCGATATCCGCTTAACGGATTACGATGCTGTCGGATGTTTCCATCCGACAGTTAATGATATGGCAAGATTTTAATTACTCCAGTATTCAATGTCAGGTGGAAATCAGCCTGAGGCAGACAGGCACCTGACATCATGTAAAAAACTGTATTTTCATTGAGAAAACTAAATGGTAATCTACCCCAGTTGAAGTTATTCGTTAAATATTTAACAGTATATTGTTTATTTAGGATGAACTTTTCTCACCGAAGGTTTTTTTAGGTTAGAATTTCCCGAATTTGAAAGTGATGCCCATGGATAATCCGTGCAATACATCTTCGCCGACAAATGGTTGCCCTGTACTTATGTATTCCAGACTAATATTAGAAGTATACCGGTAATAAGCTCCCAGGGCGATACGAAAATATTTTAATATATTGAACTCCAGTTCAACCCCTGGTTCAGCTATAAGGAAAACATCAGTATCTTCAATATAATTATCCCGGTAATCACCAGTATAATTATTTGAAGTATAGGTTATGCCACCAACACCCAAAAGAATAGGGAATGATATATGAAACGGAAATCTTGGAGCAAGGATCGGTTCAATATACAATCCTCCGTACCCACCGGCTAAATTTGCATTTTGATCAAGTATAGTATCGTAGTGGTAATCGTTCAGAAAGCCGGTGCCACCAAATCCGATGGCTAAACTGTGGTCAATTATCCAGGCGCCTCTTCCGCCAAATTGTATGGCATCTTTATGGTCTATTTCGGAATAAGTGATTGAAAAAGCACCATAACCTCCATTAGACCGGTTTCTTCCAAAAATGGTTTTGATTTCATCATCTTTGATTCTTTGCTTTTTCTCTTCTGATTGTGAATAACAAATGTTGATGCTTATCAGAATAGCCAAAATTGAATAAGTTAGTTTTTTCATGAGAAAATATTTTAAGTTAGATCATTGATTATCAAACTAGAAATGACTGAAATTTAAAATGACTAAAACCTATAACGTATTGAGAATGCAAAATCTCCCGGGTTAAGTTGAAAGAATCCGGGAATAAACAATTCAAAGAAAGGTTTAAAATCAACACTAAAACAAAGAGGGAACTCGCGGAGGACATATTCCAGGCCAACAAAGGCATCCATTCCAATAACCGGAACAAATCTCTTTTGCGGGTAGAAATACTTTTCTGTTAAAAAATAATGGTAATCAGAATAGATATATCCAACATGTCCCCCAAAACCGTATGAAAAAAGAAAATTATCGGAAAACTCAATCAAACCCGGTTGATGGATTTCACGGAGCAACGTTATCTGAATACCACCCCTCTTAAAACTAAGCAAACCTTCCATGGCAACTTCTTCATCCAGGAAATGTCTGTAGGTGAAACCTGAAGTAACACCTCCTCTGATTCCAATTGCACGGTCATATTCCTGGGAAATTAAAGGAAGACTTAATATGATCATTAATATTGTAATGAAAAATCCTTTTTTCATAATTTAATTCTGATGCATGGTTTATATTAATCTTTTATTACTTGTCCTGATCCGGAAATCCTGACATTCAATTCGGGATTGCCTCTGTAGTAAACTCTTCCGCTTCCTGAAATGTTAACATCTAAAAGTTCGTTTACGAAAACGTATATTCTTCCTGAACCAGAAATATTAGCGAAACATTTTTCCTGAGTCAGATCATAGGCCCTGATCTGCCCGGAACCACTGACATTCAGGTCAGTTTCAACAGAACTTCCCCAAAGTGCAATTTGCCCGGAACCGGAAACATCAGCTTCAATATATTCGGTTTCAATTCCAACTTCAATATCACCTGAGCCGCTTAGATTAATTTCCAGATACTCGGTTATAAAATCTTCGCATTGGATAATACCAGATCCCGATAATTTCAATACATACAGTTCAGGTGTTTTTATATAAATCCTAATCGGTTCATGCTCACGAATACAACGGCTATCCCTGTTTTTAATTACCAGCCGGTCATTTCTAACATGGGTAGAGATATATGGTAAAATGTTATTTTCGGCTTCAACCTCCAGTTCATGAATTGAGTCCTGTGTAATAAATACTTCAAATGACCCGGAAGAGGATATTTCATCG
>JAUWBB010000347.1 GCA_030605195.1 Bacteroidota bacterium | reverse complement strand
GTCATATCTTCCTTGTTCAGTATCTTTTCAATTTTACGGGTGGACTTTGATTGTTCCTGTTTCCCGGGAGTTTGACATGTTACCGTATCAGGATATTTTTTTTCTATTTCCCTGAATACTTCATGATGGAATAATTGGTCGTTAATGGTAATATCTGAATATTTAACCGAGCCTGCAAATTTTATGTTAATCTTAATACCTATAACTGAGGCGTCTACTTCAATATTATGACTAACGGGTAGCCAGACAAACTCTTCAACAGGTGAATAGATCTGTTTTATTCTGTATGGGCCAACGAAAGTTTCCTGGATCAGGTCAGCACTGTAAATGTTCCACAAGTCATCAACAATATATATGTAACCACTGAATAATTGCTGGCTTTTTCTGCGGGGGATAACTTTTATTTTATTAATAGAATAGTCGCCCTCGGATGTACCACCTTCGTATCTGAATTTGTAATGAGTGAAAGCATTTGGGGCAAGAGGTGAAATAGCCATGTCAATCGTTGGCTGGTATAAACTGCTTTTAATATAACCCATTGGATTAACATTGGCATTTTCAGGAAAAGAAGTATTGAAAGAAATTACTCTCTGATCATATTTGTCCGGTGCATTAAACTTAATTTCATTCAATGATTCTTCTACATAGGTAACCCCAACCCGGATATTGGTTTCCTCTTTTTCCATAGCCTTTTTAAATATTTTGGGGATTTTTTTTAACCTGATTGATCCTTTAAGGTAGACTTCCGCGGTGTAATGCTTTACCTGGTTCAGGTGATATGGAGCAAGACCAATGGCTTTACGCATGATGGCGTACGCCGGATCTTCTCCTTTTGATGATATCCTGACTTCTTTTATCTGGTATATCTGTTCATGGAGGGTTACATTTAACAGAACAAATTTTTTATTAACCGGCACTTTCTTTGTAACGGGTTTAAAACCAAGATTACGGATGATAAGGGTATAGTTACCTTCGGGAAGTTTAATTTCAAATTCTCCGTTGATGTTGGAAGTTGTTCCCCGTTTCAGTTCCTTGATGTATATAGTGGAAAATGGTATAGTCTGTTCCTTAGTGCCGGAGATCAATCCCCTGATTCCTTGTCCGGAGGCTTGTCTGAGATGTGTTAAACAAATTATTATGCTGAGGAAAATAATGAATTTAATTTTCATTCCGGAGTATGGTTTTTATAATGACGATTAAGATAGAAAAGAATAACTAACTAACCGATAAACAAATTACAATTTTATAACAATTATTTACAAAACTGTATGAATTGGAATAGTAAACTTTAAAATTTAATTTTGAACTTATATTAACCAACATATTTTAAGACATGTATTTTTTCAAATCCAAACTTCGAATAGAAAGAATTGCTCCAGGCCTGGTTTTCTTTCTGATATTATTTTTCGTTCAGTCATCTTGTTCGTCTCTGGAACAGAACAAAGAAAATGACGCCCAACCGGAAATAATCCTCGGAATTTTTGGGGGTATGGGGCCTGAAGCAACAGCCGAACTTTACAGGCAGATCGTAAAACTTACACCTGCAGAAAAGGACCAGGATCATATACCAACCTTGATATATAGTTTGCCACAAGTTCCTGACCGGATGGCCAGCATCAGATATCAAGACTTGTCTATTGTACCATATCTCGTTGAAGGGGTTACCCGTTTAGAGAATGCCGGCGCTTCTTTTATCGCGATACCATGTAATACTGTTCATTATTTTTTTGGTTACATGCAAGATGCGGTTTCCATTCCAATTATTCATATGATCAGGGAGACCGTAAATGAAGTTGCAGAAAAATATCCTGATATAAAAGATATCGGTTTGCTTGCCACGACCGGCACAATTGAAACAGAATTATATGGGAACGAATTTGCAGAGAAAGGATTTCGGGTTATCCTTCCTGATGAAGAAATTGAAAACGAAAAGGTAATGAAAGCTGTCTTTGGGATTAAGGCAGGAACCAGTAAAAAAATCAACGAAGATCTGTTAACAGAGGCCGTACAGAATCTGGTGGAGAAAGGTGCGAAGTTGATTGTACTGGGATGTACAGAGATACCGCTTGCCTTTAATTCTGAAAGGGTGGAAATTCCTGTAGTCAATGCGACGGAAGTGCTGGCAAAAAAAGCTATTAAATTATATACAGAATTGGTTAAAGAAAATGATTAAATGTGGATGATAGTAGTGGGTTATTGGGTTAGTAGGTTAGTGAGTTAGTAAGTTAGTGAGTTAGTAGGAAGTCCTCCACCAAATGATTTGGAAAAAAAGAAAAATAACTGATAACTACCTGAAAAATTATCTTCGATTAGATCACTTTGCTAAGTTCGGATGAACTATGTAATTTTTCAGGTTATGTAAAAATAAAAGAAAATCATGAAAAAAAACGACAACAAACGTTTACTTTGAAGCTGGTCTGAATCAACAAGATGCAACAAGAAGGGAGAAATATTTAAAATCAGGAAATGGCAAGATCTATCTTAAGAGCAGGCTGAGGAATTTTCTGAAAGAATCCAACGGGGTTCACCCCGTTGGATTTATTGATTTATCCTACGGGGTGAACACGCATGGAAGCAGAAAAAATTTAATGAATATAAGAAATCCGTTGAATAATTTAAGAATATAAGGTAAATTGGTACTTTAAATAAAATGAACAAAACATTCGTTTTATAAACTATATAAGTCGTTAAAGCGAAAGTTTACCTCGTTTATAAACAAGTTATGCACAAGGCGAAAGACTGTCTCAACTATTTAGATAAAAACATATTCAGAACTCCTGATCCCATCTCAGGATATCAGTTAGTTAAGGCTTTCATGTCGCAAACACAAAATGTCGTAAATTAGCAAATAAAAACTCGATATGCAGCTATTTCTTCCAATATTTCCAAAGGAGATCAAGATGGTCAATTACAGAGTTGGCTACAAACTAATGGATGACTTCGTGCATTACTTTGTAAGCGGATTACCGGTATACTGTCATGAGAAGGAAGATAAGAACGGGTACCGTTATGTAATGGCCACCCTGGTCAATCATAAATTCTGTAGCATTAAAGAGCTAAGCGATGCGTTAGGAGTACCCAGGAAAAATATAGAGCGATACGCGAAAGCTTTAAGAGAAAAGGGTATGGCGCACTTTTTCAACAGGAAGGAAACACGAGGGCAATGCCATAAAATGACTCCGGCAAAAATGGAAAAGGCCCAACAGTTATTAGACCTTGAATATTCGCAACAAGGCACGGCAAAAGCGATAGGGGTAAGCGAAAGTGCTATACGTTACCATATAAAAGCAAAGCGTTTAAAAAAAAACTAAAGGTTTTACCGCCGATACCTGCCACCACTCCCAGGGAACGTGACGTTGCCGATTTTTTGGTTTCGGACATCATCGGGGTAGGCGCCACAAGGGTTGAGTCCCGGGCATTAGCTGCATTAGGCAAACAAAAAGCGGACATTTCTTTTGATCCGTGTGAAAGCATTGAATATGGAG
>JAUWBB010000366.1 GCA_030605195.1 Bacteroidota bacterium | reverse complement strand
GATCAGGATTTTACGTTTGGGAGAACATAATTTTGACGCCGGCCCGGATTTCTTTAATGCAAAAGTTGAAATAGACGGTACCCTATGGGTTGGAAATGTTGAAATACATGTTAACGCATCGGATTGGGCCAGGCATGGACATCATAAAGATAAAAATTACGATAATGTTATTTTACAGGCTGTTTATAGTAATGACACTGATGTTAAAAGAATAAACGGGGAACCTGTTCCTACCGTTGAACTGAAATTTAATCATTCCATCTATCAAAATTATCAGCAGCTTTTACAAAATCAATATTGGATTCCTTGTCAGAATGACTTTTACAAAGTTGATCCCTTTTTTGTAAAACATTGGCTGCACAAGTTAATGATAGAGCGACTTGAAAGAAAATCGAATGAAATAATTGCCTGTCTCGAAAAAAATAAAAACGATTGGGAAGAAACTTTTTATCAGTTTCTGGCCAGAAATTTCGGGTTTAAAACAAACTCACAACCTTTTGAGTTGCTTGCAAAATCATTGCCCTATAAATTCCTGATCAAGCACAAGAACAGTCTGATACAAATTGAGGCAATGTTATTTGGCCAGGCTGGCTTGTTGCAATATGCCTTATCAGATGATTATACAAAAATCCTGGACAGGGAATATAAAGTCTTTAGCAAAAAATTTTTCCTTCGCCACATCGACGGGCATTTATGGAAATTTTTACGGCTGCGTCCATCCAATTTCCCGACAATTCGAATTGCCCAATTTGGATGTCTTATTCATAAAACGTCGGGTTTGTTTTCAAAAATCATACAGGCAGGGAATGCAAAAGAATTGCTGGAATTGTTCAGGGTTTCAACAAGTCCGTATTGGGAAAATCATTATGTTTTTAATAAGGAATCGGAACCTAAAGAAAAGAAACTGGGCGACCAGGCAATTCATTATATACTGATCAATACAGTGGTTCCGTTTTTATTTGTGTACGGCAAAATCAAAAACCTGGATGATTTTAAGGAAAAGTCACTCGAAATTCTCGATCAGATCCCTCCCGAGAGTAATTCCATCGTAAAGAAATGGGGAAAACTGGGAATTAAGGCTGAGAATGCTTTTTATACTCAAGCATTGCTCCAACTTAAAAATGAATATTGTAAATTCAGGAAATGTATTCAATGCCGGATAGGTAATAAAATACTTAAATCTGGAAAAGTATGAAACCGGTAAGTATTAAACAAATACAATATGCATTATTGCTGCTAATTCTTATAGTTTTTATTGGTAATATAGGCTTTATGGTTATAGAGGGGTTTTCTTTTACGGAATCTTTCTTTATGACGATTATTACAATATCAACGGTAGGCTTTCAGGAGGTTGAGCCACTTTCTGATGCCGGGAGAATATTTACAGCATTCCTTATCATTTTTAGTCTGGGAATATTTGCTTATGTTGTTACTACACTTACACGGTATATTGTTGATGGTATATTTAAAAACTATTATAAGGATAACAAAGTGAAAAAACGTATTGGTAAATTGGATAACCATGTTATTTTATGTGGTTATGGAAGAAATGGCAGACAGGCTGCAGTTGAACTTAATGAACATAAAATGTCATTTGTGGTTATTGAGAAAGATGAATCGATTGTGGAAAATATTCGTGAGGATAGTAAGTTATTATATATCCAGGGAGATGCAACCCATGAAGATGTTCTGGAAGTTGCCGGAATTGATAGGGCAAAAGCATTGATTACCACGCTTCCGAGCGATGCAGACAACCTGTTTGTTGTCCTGACAACCAGCCAGATAAAACCTGGAATAAAAATTATCAGCAGGGCATCCGATGATAATTCCGATTTAAAATTAAAACGAGCCGGTGCAAGCAATGTTATTATGCCTGACAAGATCGGTGGCCAGAGAATGGCAAAATTGGTAGCCGAACCGGATGTGGTTGAATTTATTGAATATATTATGCTTCAGGGAAGAAAAGATGTTAGCATTGAGGAGATCTCTTGTAAAAAATTAGCTGCTTGCTTTACTGACAAGTCTATTAAAGAACTGGATATACGTAATGTGTCAGGTGCAAACATTATTGGTATAAAAACTTCTGAAAACAGATATATCATTAATCCCTCGCCCGATATTAAACTAACAAATAAAGATCAGGTATTTGTATTGGGAACACAGATCCAGATTAACAAATTAAAGAATCTTATTAATTTTGGTTAGTGACGCTTATACAGGATTATGAAAACCGTTTTGGTAACCGGCAGTAATGGACTATTAGGACAAAAGTTAATAGAATTCCTGGTTAACCAACACGATTGCAGGGTAATTGCTACATCCAAAAACCCCGACCATATCACTCATCTTACCGGCTACCAGTTTGAATTACTTGATATAACAAATTCGGTTGAAGTTGAATATATTATTTCTAAGTATAAGCCGGATACCATAATAAATACTGCTGCGTTAACCCAGGTTGATCGTTGTGAAGAAAAAAGATCAGATTGCTGGAGTGTAAATGTTGATGCGGTTAACAAAATAGCAAATATTGCCGGTAAAATTAATGCCCACCTTATTCATCTGTCAACTGATTTTATTTTCGATGGTTATTCCAGCCCATATACAGAGACCGATGAGCCAAACCCTTTGAGTTATTATGGTTTATCAAAACTTGAGAGTGAAAAAAGGGTCCAATCATTGGCGAAGAAATGGTCGATCGTCAGAACCATTTTAGTTTATGGGGTTACACATAACATGAGCCGGTCAAACATCGTCTTATGGGTAAAAGATTCTCTCGAAAACAACAAACCCATTCGTGTAGTTGTTGACCAGTTTCGCACCCCAACTCTGGTGGAAGACCTTGCCTGGGCTTGCGGGAATATAGCTCTACAGGAAAAAGAAGGCGTTTTTCATATTTCCGGAGGAGAAATCATGAGCATTTTGGAAATTGCCCGTAAAGTAGCTGATTTTTTCGGACTGGGCCGATCTATGATATCACAGGTTAGTACTGCTGAACTTAATGAAAAGGCAAAAAGGCCTTTTAAAACAGGTTTTGTTCTTGAAAAGGCAAGAAACGAATTGGATTACATACCCCATACATTTCAGGCTGGACTTGAAGTGATAAGTAAACAGTTAATTGGGATTGGGAATTGAAAACCCGGAACCAGTAGCTCGCAATACGAAACCTGAAACCAAAAAC
>JAUWBB010000391.1 GCA_030605195.1 Bacteroidota bacterium | reverse complement strand
ATCATGCTAATATAGTTTTAGCATAGTTCATCCAGCTCATGTTGGCAGAAGTTTTTGCCACATTTTCCATAGGGATGGGTGTTTCAATGGATTTTATCATGGCTTCTGCCATGGAATTAATTTTATCAGGATCAGCAAGGTATCCGTTATACCCATCGATTACGGTTTCAGGAAAATGCCCCACTCTTGTTGCAAGAATGGGTAGTCTGAAATTATAGGCTACGGATTCAACCCCGGAAGGAGTTGCAGTAAGATAATACAAAACAATGGCATGGCTTACCTGGAAGTATTTATTTACTTCCTCGTTGGGAACAAATTCATTGATCACGGTGACTCTGTCTTTTATTCCCAACTGGTCGATCAGGTCAAGCGGTCTGTAATTTTTTTCATCATACTGTTTTCGTAAAAAAACAGACTTCAACAAACCAAAAGTCGCTTTTTTAACCCGGGTAATGATTTTCCTTGAATCCAGGGTGTTCCAAAATGACTCGCCAACGATCAGAAGAGATACATCATCCCTTGTTCCCGCCACCTTAGCAAAAGCCCGAATGGCATTATGCAAACCCTTGTACTTCCTGATAAACCCGAAAAAGAGAAAGGTATACTCCCTTAACTTTAATTCTTTTTTAGTTTCTTCTACATTGAAATTTTCATCAGGATGAAACATGTCATATACCGGGTGATATAGCTTAATGACATTTTTACCATTTATTTTTCTTTTCCCCTCTCCCATGTCCAATACATTAAATTGTTCCGCGGGAAAAAGATATTCAAGTTCTCTGGCCGTTTTAAACGAGTGAACCACATAGCTATCTGCATGCTTGATTCCGGTTTTTGTAAACCAGTCATCAATAGAGCTTCCTTCTTTTTGCTTCACAAAATGAAGGTCAAAAATCACTTCAATTTCCGGATGTTTTTTCAGCTTCCTGGCGATGAATCCCAGGGGCAGCCCCTGAAAGGCTATAGCCCACTGAAAAATGATTTTTTGGGGATTTATATCCCTGATCAACCGGTAGGTCTTTATCCAGGAAAAAGGATTGTTGTAGTTAGTGATATAAAAAATCTTTATGTTGGTTCCTTTAAGCAGATCTGTTTTGCTTTTCCTGTCGATAAAATCCCTCGGAATAATGGCAGGGTACTGTTGTGTCCATGAAACAATAAATACTTCAACCTCATCCAGTTTGTTAAAAGCTTTCGCAAGTGAAGTATTATAATTTGCTATTCCTCCCTTAAACACCGGACCGGGACCAAAAACAATTACTCTTGTCATCTTTTCTGTTCTCTTAACAGCTCTACTGCTTTATCGTACACCCTTCGCATACCTTCCCGAAGGGAAACTTTTGGTTTCCAGCCGAATTTGTTCTCTACATATTCCATATTAGCATACCTGGAAAACACCCCAACGGGTTTATCCAACAATGGTTTAATGGTTGGGTTGTATCCTGCAAATCCGGTAAATACTTTAATCAGATCAAGGAATGAAGTCAATTTACCTGAACCAATATTATATGCGGACCCATCATGAATATTATCCAAAAGCATCATAGTAAAGTCGATCACATCATCAATATGAACAAAATCCCGTCCCTGTGTGCCTTTTCCCCAAACTTCGAACGGATCTTCTTTTCGTGCAGCCCTGGCGGCAATGGCAGGCACTGGATAACTCAGATCCTGGTCTTCGCCATATCCGGAAAAGGGACGGATACAGGCAACCGAAACGCCATAATGCTGTGCAGCAATCAGGGCTAAATACTCACCTGTTAATTTTGACCAGCCATACGTCATATCAGGAGTCCCCAGGTTCTTACTGAAATCGATATCGGTTTCCTTTAATGAAACAGCGCCGGAAGAGGACTGGAGATTAACAGGATAAGCGGCACTGGAACTTGGATAGAGTACCCTTTCCGGCTGATGCTGACAAACCCAGTAAAAGAACTCAGCATCAATAGAAAGATCCAGAGCTACTACCATCGGATCGCCTTCAATTTTGGCTCTGCCACCTACAATAGCAGCAAAATGGTAAACATCGGCAAATTTATCGAATTCAATTCCATATTCCTGCTGGATATATTTTGGATTATTTCTCAGGTAAAACAATAAATTCCGAAAATCCCCTTCCCGGAAATAAAGCCTTTCATCCTCTCCTATCACTTCAATATCCCTGTATCTCCGCGAAGTATAATTCTCTAACCAGGTTGAAGGATGAGTACCGATCGAAAGGTCATCCACTATGAAAATTTTATCATTTGTGACCTTTAATATACGTTTTACCATATTCCTCCCGACAAATCCGCAAGCCCCGGAAACCAAGTGATATTTGATATTCTTCACATGTATAAATTTTACGTTGGAACTGTCAGAGCCATTTAATATAAGTTACAGGTTACAAGTTCCAAGTTACAGGTTCCAAGTTTCAGGTTGCAGGTACAATTTCGCGAAAGGCTTCCCACAACATATTAACACTTAAACACTTAAACACCTTGAACACTCAAACACATTAACACTCTAACACATCCTTAAAAGTTAATCCTTTTTTCCACCTGATAAACATCTC
>JAUWBB010000192.1 GCA_030605195.1 Bacteroidota bacterium | reverse complement strand
ATCCAGATATGAATCCTGAAAATGGAGGGGTTTCAGGAGCATAGATAATTAAATGGTTTTTAGATGAAAATGGAAATGCAACATTAATTTACAATAAACCTTATATTGTTCCTTCAAACCCAAGTAAAGATACAATTCCTCCACAAATAAATTTATCAATTCCTGATTCAAGTTTTCATAATTCAAATGTTAATTTAGAATATTTAGTAAAAGAAAATCAAACATTTTTAGATAGTGCTTATTATGAATTAAAGAATATTAAAACAAATATAGAATGTAGTGTTCCATATTATGCTGTTCTTGCACCTGTTGATTCAATTTCAGGCACAGTTCCTCTTGCTTCAGAGTAAGGTGAATACAATCTTTTATTTTATTCAAATGATATTGCCAAGCCGCAGGGCAATGAAACAATTAAGAACTTGAGATTTTTTATTGACAAAACTTCTCCAACTACTTCTGATAATGCTCCAACTGGATGGCAAGATTCTAATTTTAATATAACTTTAACTCCAAGTGATGCACTTTCAGGTGTTGCATCTACTAAATATTGCATTAGCTCAACAAATGACTGCATTCCTAATATAGAATACTCAGGTCCTGTTTCAATTTCAAATGAAGATGAAAAATATTTTAATTACTTTAGCACAGACAGTGCAGGAAATAATCAACCTATAGTAAGCAAAGAAGTTAAATTAGATAAAACACCCCCAGAAATCCAGATTCATTACCCAGAAGAAAACAAAGAGTATAAGTCACTTATCAATAAAATGGTATATACAATTACTGACACTAACTTAGATAGTTGCTGGCATAGTATTGACGAGGGAGAGACAAAACAATACTTTCCATGTACAAGCGGAGAACAAGACACCCTTGATTTAAGTTCTGTTCAGGGAGAAAATATTTGGTCAATTTATGCAAGTGATTATGCAACAAATTTATCAAGTGAAGAAGTCACCTTCCCTGTTGATACAGTTAATGCAGTAGAAGAAACAACTTTAGAAGATTATTTCAAATTTTATCCTAATCCTGTTTCAGATATTGGGAATTTTGAGTTTTATCTTAAAAGTCCTCAAAATTTAAGATTTAGTGTTTATGATATTACAGGAAAACAATTAGAACAGCGAGTTATTGAGGGAAATGCAGGAGAAAACAAGATTTCATATGATTTTTCAAAATATCCTGCAGGGATTTATATTTATAGGTTTAAAGGTTTAGAAGGAAATATAAAAACTGGAAGAGTTGTTAAGAAATAATCCAACATTCTTTAAGACCGACATCCAATAAAACAAGGATTGAAACTTATTCACCGGGTGACTCCGAGTCACCCGGTGAATGCTTTATGATGAAATTTTGCCCCGTAGGGATGCCTGTGGCAGATAAATGGATTATTGGATTTATTCCTAATTCCAATATTCCATTTTATCAAGATCAAAATAATTTAGTGCCAGAGTATTAATGAATTACCTAATATTACTTATATCGAACTCACGTTAATTTTAAAAGATGATTGGCTACTTGTAGTTAGGAGGAAATACAAATGAAAGAAAAATCAAGAAGACAATTTATTAAATATTGCTTTTATATCGCAATATCAGGATTTGGGTTTGCCTTTATTTCATTACGCGCGGGATGCAAAAAAAAGGTAAAATCAATATCCCTGCATGACATCCCTGGTCATGAGAACAAAAACAGATTTTTAACTAAAATAACAGATGAAATCGATCCGGATTTCGAACCTGCATATTTAAAACTGCACAGGAGCGGAGAGTTAAAAAAAAGAGGAGAAGAGCTATGGGATATTATGGAAAGTTGTAAGCTCTGCCCCAGAAAATGTGGTGTTAACAAGCTTTCAGGGAATAAGGGGTTCTGTCAGGCTTCTTCCCAACTGGAGATTTCAGCATATCACCCGCACTTCGGAGAGGAGAAATCACTGGTAGGAAAAGGAGGTTCCGGCACCATATTCCTTACCAATTGCGGACTCAGATGTGTCTTTTGCATAAACTGGGAAACCAGCCAGGGTGGACAGGGATATCCCAGAAGTGTTGAAGATATGGCAGAAATGATGCTTCTCCTGCAAAAAATGGGATGCCATAACATTAACGTGGTAACACCAACCCATTATTCTCCGCACATTGTCCTTGCAGTTGATATTGCTGCCAGCAAAGGTTTGCGGCTTCCCCTGGTATACAATACCTGTGGATGGGAACGCGTGGAGATATTAAAAAAGCTCGACGGTATAATTGATATTTACTTGCCCGACTTCAAATATTCGGATGCTAAAATGGCAGCAAAATACTCATCTGATGCAGAGATATATCCGGAAATCACCAAAGCAGCTCTGCTCGAAATGCACCGTCAGGTGGGAGTGGCAAAACCTGCCAAAGATGGTCTCATGTATAAGGGATTGATGATACGTCATCTGGTAATGCCAAACCGGGTTAGCGGCACCGGGAAAGTAATTGAATGGATAGCGGAAAATCTTCCCAAAGACACTTATCTAAATATCATGTCGCAGTACAGACCTATGTACAAAGCATTTGACTATCCTGACATCTCCCGAAGAGTATCACGCGAAGAATACAACGAAACCATAAGATGGGCAAAGAAAGCTGGTCTGACAAATCTGGATATTCAGGGATATAGGTTTTAAGGATTATTTTTTAATTTCATTAAAAATAGCCTCGATCAATCTGGCTTCATTCTCTTCAAATTCACTTTTTATTTCTTCCAGATCCTTGCCATTTTCAACTAATGATTTAACCTTTTCCTGCCTCTTTATCATCTGATTAATATGATTCTTAATGGTTTCTCTGTCAACAATATCACTATGACCACTGCAGAATTTCCCGGCATCCAGTGTTTCAAGCATTTTTGTGAGCGTTTTAACATGCTCAAAGGAATTACCACCTTTATAGGAGTGGATAAGCTGAGGTCTGGTTAAGAATATCTGGTCACCGAGAAAAGCTGTTTTTTCTTCCGGAAAATAAACGACAAGGTCCCCGGTTGTATGTCCAACACCAAAATACCATAATTCCACCTTCTTTGTACCAAGATAAATATCCATTTTATCGTTAAATGTAATTGACGGAATAAAAGGTGCCAGTTCAGGCTTATTCCATTCCGATGAACTTCCGTCTCTTCCCGGATGATAAAAATCGTTTCGGCAATTTTCATGAGCAATAAAAATTACCGTTTCGGAAAAATACCGGTTACCCCTGATGTGATCACCATCACTGTGGGTATTTACAAGATACTTTATTGGTTTACCGGTCAACTTTTTGATCTCTTCAATGGTTTGTTCAACCGACTTCTTGTCCATTTTAGCATCGATTAGGAGAACTTCATTATCACCGATATAAGCTCCTCCCCGGGCACCCTGGCCGCCAAGGATCTCATAAAGCCTTTCAGATACCGAGGAAAGCTCAACAGGTGCAACTTCCCGCTGTTGAGCCATAGAAAATGGCAGGTACAATAAAAGAAAAAACAGAATGAAAAATGGTTTATTACATTTTTTCATATTAAAACCGCCTTTAAAATTTATAATTGATTAGTAAAAATATTTTGGGGTTTGCTGATAATTTAAATTGAAGGGCAAATTAATCCAAGGCACTTACTATTCTTTTATTTCACTATTCTGAAACAACTTTATTCATTAGTTCCTTTTCTTCTGAAAATAATTTACTGAAATAACTCCAAAATTTCTTATGAAACGACAAGCCGTTTTGCCTTGTTAAAAATTCATGAACAGAGATCAGTTCAGCATCGTCCGGTGTGGGTTTGAACTTCCCCCCTCCCGGATTATATAATTGTGAAAACTCAGGATGAAACTGCACTCCGAGAACATTTTTATACTTTTGGTGTGCAACTGCTTCAATCACCTTATCATCTACAGAAGTTGCAATAACCCTGAGTCCTTTTCCAAGATCATCCAGGGCCTGGTGATGACTGCTGCATACAAGTGGCTGATCTTCCGGATTCAATTTTAAATTGTTAATAAAAAATTGATCCCCAGTGAGTTTGATCCTGTGAAAACAGTCCAACATTAAATTCTCTACAGGGGGGAGTTTTCTCTGGTAACTACTATGTTGCAGATCCTTATCTAAATTTAAGGCATCTTCAAAATATTCCAGCCCGTAAATCCGGGATGGAATATCCTGGCACAAAGTACCGCCTGTAGCAACATTCATTGTTTGAGCTCCGAGGCAAAATCCATAAACAACATATTCCGGATTTTCTTCCAAATATGGCTTAAAATCATTATTCTGACTGCCACCAAGCAGATGAAACAAAAATGAAAGTTCAAAATAATGTCGGTGGGGATTAGTAGTATTTGTTAATAAGCTTGTTTTTTGATTATATGTTGATGGGGAGAGATCATCACCACCTAAAAACAAAATCCCGTCAGAGTTTTTAAAAATATCATAAAAATACCGGCTACAAGAATTCTCCTGGAAAAGGTCGTCCTTGTCTAGGTAACCATCTGTTTTTTTTATATATATGTAAGAATAATCGCCTTTTTCAACGAACTTCGTCAGGTTGTCATAATCATGATTTGCCTTCGTATAAATAACACTCGTTAATTCAAGATTGGGTATGTCAATAATTTTATTTTCAATTAAATAAATAAAGGATTTAAGATATCTGACATGAGGATTTACTAAAACTATTCTTGTTTTTTCCTTATCGATCTCTTCCTGTGGATGCTGACAATGAAAAAAAGAAACACTTAAAAAAGCAAGAAAAAGTATACCTAAATATGGAACAAGTTTTTTCATATTATTGACTGCAAAAATTAGTTTTTGGTGTTTTAATTGAGTTATTTCAATAATTTTACAAGATATAACAAAGCCTTGTTAAAATCAAATATTTATTTACATGATGTCAGGTGTTTCCACCTGACATTGAATACTGGAGTAATTAAAATCTTGCTATATCATTAACTGTCGGATGGAAACATCCGACAGCATCGCGATCCTCTAAGCGGATATCGAACTCACGTTAATTAAAATTTAAGAACTATAAAATTAAGAATGATACTTTATATTTTATCAGGGATAATTATTTTGATTTTTTTCTTAATCTATTTTTTTCAGGAGAAACTTATATTTTATCCGGAAAAGATTCCGCCAGATTATAAATACCAATTTGATAGTGATTTTGTTGAGATAACTTATAAAATTGATAAAAAAACTACTTTAAACGCGATACTTTTCAGGGCTGCGAGTTCAAAGGGACTTGTATTTTATCTTCATGGAAATGCCGGAAACTTAATTAGTTGAGGGCAAATAGCTCCCAAATTTATTGATAACCATTATGACCTGTTAATAATCGATTACAGGGGATATGGGAAAAGTACCGGAAAACTAAGTGAGAAGTCCTTGTTTTCTGATGGGCAATTTATTTATGACCAAATCAAAAAAGACTATGAAGAAGATAATATTATTATTTATGGCAGATCGATTGGAACCGGAATTGCCACCCATCTTGCTTCAAATAATAAACCAAAACAATTGATTTTGGAATCACCTTTTTACAATATGATCGATTTGGCAAAACGTTTTTATCCATGGTTGCCAAAATTTCTTATCAGATATCCTTTCCGAACAGATAGATATATAATAAATGTCGAATGCCCGATAGCGCTATTTCACGGAACCAATGATGAGATAATTTATTCTAAATCAAGTTTGAAACTTAAAGAATTTCTTAAAGATACTGACAGGTTATTTTTTATTAAAGGTGGCCATCATAATGATTTATCCTCATTTGAAAGCTATCATTATCATTTAGGTGAAATCCTGAATTAATTAACCAGGTGTTAATCCAAACAAAACCGCTTTTATAACTCATTTAACAACCGAATAAGCCAAAATCCCAACCAAAGGCTCAAAAAAACAAAAAGTGTAATTTTTGATAACAAATGGTTAACTTTTATTTGAATTTCCTTTCCTGAAACTATTTCAAACAAAAATTTCAGGAACAGAAATACCAGGGCAAAATAGATGACCGGCCCCATCAGATGTAATTGAAAGGCTTCCTGAAAATTCAAATGAGAGACAGCATGAAAAGAACGGGTTAATCCGCAGGTGGGACAACTGAAACCGGTAATCTTATGAAAATAACAAGGTAGCAGGTTTACTTTTTCGGGGTTCCAAAAAACTGAAAGCAGAAATCCTAATATTAGGATAGATAAAAAAATAGCCTTTGGTAAAATATTTTCTAATAGTATAGGTCTATTCAAGTGCAATCTGATCATTGTTTAAAGAAAAAATTACGACTATGTGTTACATAACTTTTTCGGTTTTTTTTAGTTGTTCGAGAAGTATCAAACCACCCCGTCCCGCCATCCGGCGGGAC
>JAUWBB010000335.1 GCA_030605195.1 Bacteroidota bacterium | reverse complement strand
CTGACGTATTCATAAATATTATCATTTTTCAATATTTATGAATAGTACAGGCTAACCCCTGACGCTTTGGTCAGGGTGTGACCGAAGCGTCATCACCTGACTGTGGAAAATCAATAGTTGAGAAGTCCTCAACTATTGATTTTCCACAGTCAGGTGAAAAATTCATAGAATTTATGAATTTTTCAGGTTAGATTAATTAAATTTCTGTTTAATGTTTTTTCATTGCCATATTAATTAAGAAACTCTCTACTAGTGTATTGTCAAGGCTAAGGAGTATATGTAGTTGTCATGGATTCCGGTACAACCAAAATAAAATTGGCTGCATTCAAATAGTCCTCATCCAATTTATCAATTTTTTCCTGAAGCTTTGTAGTGATTGTGATAATTTTCAAATCCGGCTTTTGTTGCTTAACATACCATACAATTCCCTGAAAATTATCAGAATGGTAGTTCCCGTTAAAATGAAAAAGAAGTTTTCCTTCCTGCCAGTTATTTAGAATAAAAAATGCCATGGTTGCGTCTTTAATGGCCTGAGCTTTGGGGAGGTTTGGGTTCGCATGATTACTCATTTCACCTCCCATTTTCAGCATGTTTTTATAACAGGCAAGTTCGGGATCATAGTTGATTGGCAGAGGGGCTATAAATTCTTTCGCATTATCGGATAATTTCTCAAGCCCCTCAAAGCCTTCCTCAAAAACCACGGATGCATAACGACGCGGAATGTTGGAAGCCACAAAACAGATTTCGCTATCCTTTGCAAACTCCAACAGGGGTTTATAATCCGTTTTATAGTTATTCCATAACCTTGTTTCATCTTCAAATTTTGCTTCGGATATATAACCTTTCAAATATTCATCAAGAATCAGCTGATTATCAGCTTCAAACATTTCAGCTCCTAACATCAGATCACCATCTTTGACCTGAAATAGGTCTTTTGTAAGTTCAAACTGAAGCCAGTGTGCAATCGGGTTATTATGTAGTTCCCCAAAAAATAACAAATCAGCATCTTTTAAAGTTTTAAGCATGTTCGAATAAGATACTTTCTTTCCCTTTTCATTATAAATTTTATAAGCTGGTTTATCACTTTTAAAACCCAATCCCAAAAAAGCAACAACGATAAGAATAATGACTCTTGTCTTCATTTTTTAAAATTTTGTAAGTAATCGAATCACAAAAATAGGAAAATCCCATGAAGGTCGAAATACGAAGTACGAAAGGAGAGTGGAAGATGGGGAAAGACCTGCCAGAGTCCGAAGGACCTGGCAGAGTCTGTGATGGAGAAAGGTTAAGGTTGAGAATGAAGATGCAAGGGGCGAAAAGTAGGACGAAGCTCTGGTTCGTCATTATATTTTTTTGGGATTGAGAAATAATAATCAGAAAGAGCAGGGAAAGTAGGCAGTCCCGGATTGTGTGAGCGAATAACGACAGTGGGGATACAACCAGATAAGACTAATAAAAAACGAATTTGCGAGGAGCGTAGCGACAACGCAAACTGACTAAGTTTCAATGAGTAGATTAATAAAACTACTTTTACACATTACGGTAAGCCAGGAGAGATTGCTTCTCCGCCAGCCCTGTGAAATACTGCCTAAGAAATCAACTGATACTAAGAACCACGGTAAACGGGGCAGGCCAGAAACCACAAACTACAAACTACGAACTACAAACCTGAAACTATTTCCATTTATTTGAAAATGTTTATATTTGATCAAACAAAACTTAAAATCATGGAAGTAACCAGAACTTTTGACATTTTAGACCGGTACCGGAAAAATTTCCGGAAGGAAGATGCGCTGGCAGGAAAAGTTGATAAAAAATGGATCACATATAGTACGGATGAGTACATAAGTTATGTGAATAATCTCAGTTACGGCCTGCTTGCGCTCGGGTTAAAAAAGGGCGATAAAATCGCTACCATTTCCAATAACCGGCCCGAATGGAATTTTGCCGATATGGGTATAAGTCAGATTGGAGCTATTCATGTACCCATTTATCCTACCATCAGTGAAGAAGAATATACCTATATTCTGGAGCATGCCGAACCCAGGATAATTATACTTTCGGATAAACCACTTCTTGATAAACTTAAATCTATAATCGAGAAAAATAAATTCATTGAAGATACCTATACATACAATGAAATAGAAGGTGTTAAAAACTGGAAAGAAATTGTCGAACTCGGAAAACAGAATGCTGACAAATTCAAAGACAAGCTTCTGGAATTGAAAGCCGGCATCAAGCCCGAAGATATCCTGACTTTAATTTATACTTCGGGCACAACCGGTTTCCCTAAAGGGGTAATGCTTAATCATCATAATTTAATCAGTAATTGTATTGCCACTGCTAATGTGCATCCGTATGGTTTCGAATCGAAGTGTCTCAGTTTTCTCCCTTTAAGCCATATTTACGAGCGGATGATAAACTATCATTTTCAATATAAAGGGATTAGTATCTATTATGCTGAAAGTATGGCGACTGTAGCTGACAACCTTAGAGAAATAAAACCGGATATTTTCAGTACAGTACCCCGATTGCTTGAAAAGGTTTACGACAGGATAATCGGTAAGGGAAAAGAACTCGCGTTTTTGAAAAGAAAAATCTTTTTCTGGGCTGTGAATCTCGGCCGTAAATTCAAATTACACCGGGAAAATAACAGTTGGTATTATACGAAGCTCAAACTTGCCGATAAACTGATCTTTTCTAAATGGAGGGAAGCTCTTGGCGGAAATGTCAAATTACTTGTTTCCGGAGGAGCCGCTCTGCAACCCAGACTGGCAACTATTTTTTGGGCTGCGAATATTCCTGTTGTCGAGGGTTATGGACTGACCGAAACTTCGCCGGTAATTGCAGTAGGCGATGTAAACACCATGGAAGTAAAATTCGGGGCGATAGGTCCTGTTATTAATGAAGTAGAAGTTAAAATAGCTGACGACGGAGAAATTCTTTGTAAAGGGCCAAATGTAATGCTTGGTTACTACAAACAACCCGATCTGACAAAAGAAGTCATCGATCAGGAAGGATGGTTTCATACAGGAGATATTGGATTATTTGAAGATAACAAATACCTGAAAATAACCGACAGGAAAAAAGAAATATTTAAATTATCGAGCGGAAAATATGTTGCTCCACAGGTGATTGAAAATAAATTTAAAGAATCCTTCTTCATTGAACAAGTTATGGTAGTTGGGGAAAATGAAAAATTTGCAAGTGCTCTTGTTTCACCGAATTTCAGCTATCTGCACGATTGGGCAACGGGTCATCATATTAAATTTCAAGACAACACAGACCTGATTCGGCATCCGAAGGTTCTCGAAGTATTTCAAAAAGAAGTAAAACAGATTAATAAGGAGTTGGCATTTCACGAACAAATTAAACGATTCCGGTTGGTTAAGGATGAGTGGACTCCCCAAACCGGTGAGCTTTCGCCAACCCTTAAGCTTAAACGTCGACTCATTTATAAAAAGTATGATCATATACTTAAAGAAATTTTTTCAGCCTCCAGAAGCGATTAAAGAATACGATGGTATATTTAAAGATGACCAGCTACGTCATTCTAATAATTGAACCTCTCCGGGGTTCTTTTTTTTCAAATCCACCTTCAAGAGTATTCTGTACCTGAAAGAGTTGTAACGAAACATCGACCCCTGCGGGGTCGGATTATTGTAGAATAAGGACGTATGATAGAATATCGG
>JAUWBB010000023.1 GCA_030605195.1 Bacteroidota bacterium | reverse complement strand
CATTAATGCGGTTATTGATGCCAGTTGTTTTTTTGCTTTATCAATATTGTGCGATAAATAACTTAAACCGGCCCTTGTCTGCAAAAACACCTTAAAATTCGAATCTTCAAGGCTTCTTACCATATTTAATGTTGCTCTTGCCTTAGCCAGGTCATTAATTGCTGATGTATGCTTGGGGTCATTTAACATTATTTGCAGAACAAAATGTTTTATTCCTAGTTTTTTAGCCGCTTTTGCAGCAAGAAAAGCTGATACCACATAACTTATATCGTCAGATGACCGGAATGCAAAATGATGAGCTACATTTGCTTCGTATGGTTTGCCGGTTTTTGCAATATATTTAATTGCCTCAAAATGCTCGGTTAAATTTTCAAGAAGGTTTAACTCCCCCCGTCCATCTAGTTTAGAAAACCACCAAAGGGATAAGGCATGCCACGCGATATTTAACGATTTCTCATGTATTTCCGCTTGTTTGCGAAGATTTTTAGTACCGGAATAAGTTCTTACAAGCATTGGCTTTGCAGCTTCATAAATACGTTCATATTCCTCTGGCGAATTAACCCCTACACCTCCACCATTAGGAAGATTATCCCAGTCTTCTCCAAATTTTGATTGAGTTAATTGGGAAGTTCCTATCGATAATACGTCTAAATAACCACTATGAGCTAACAAACGGGACCATTCAATAAATTGTTTTACAGACTCATGTCTGTTTTCAATATAAGGTCCTGCGTGGGCTCTAATTACCGGCGGCAAATTGTTTTCTTTACCATACCTGATGCGATCGATTAAACCATCGTTTGCTGTTCCGAAATTTTTATATCCGCTTCGATCTACATGTAATGTTGATATATAATCTCCTTTATCAATTATTTCTTTACCAAAGCCATCTAAGGTGATTTTATATGTACTATCGTCTTTAAATCCTTTGGGTGCTTTTAAAGGCTCTATCCCCAGCATTTTCAGACTATCTGCAAATGATTCATCTCCATAAAAAACAATTACGTCTTTATATAAATATTTAATTTTATTACAAGCTTCAGGCAATCCGGCAAACCAAATACTTTTCAGTTTTCCACCGTCTTTTGCCAAAATTTTCTTTGATTCCAATTGGTACATGAGTTTTTGGAATATCAGTACTGCATCATCAATATTCAGACGGTAACTAAAGCCCAAAGCTTGTATATTATTTTTTATAATCCATTCTCCGATTAATGATGAATTGTTTAGATTTTGGGGATCTGTAATTGCTGTTGATACTTTATTGTTTGCAACAACAACTTTATATCCACATTCTGAAAGAAGCTCTTTAATTGCAGACACACCTAAAGTATGGGCATCAAAATGTGTTTTTACTAAACCAATTGTATCATCTAATGTTATAATGTTATTCATATTCAATTAAATACCGGGACTTATTTATTGATACAATTTGTAATTTTTTCTACAATATTTGTTATATCCCACAAATCTGAAATCAGGTTATTAGTTGAAAGACCTAGTTTGTACAAGGTTCTGCCCTCTGAGCGAAAATCAGTATCTAATATTTTACTTCCTTCGTCTATAAGGTAGTCAATTGTTGGTGTTGGAACTCCCAAATTTTTACCAAATAAAGACATTGGCACCAATCCTGTTGGAATATCTTCCCAAAAATACCTGTGATTTATTGTTGTAGGAGCCAATATATCTTTATATGTAGGATTATATTTTATCATTTTATAGATCGAAGTTTTAGGAAGTCCATATCTTGAATTTAACCAATCAACAACTGAAAGTGTATTTATTCCGATTGCTGATGCAATTGATTTGAATTCAAAATCTACTTTTCCGATATATTGAGCAACTTTTTTTGTAACACCATCCGTATAAAAATTAAATATTTCTTTTTTTAAAATTCGATCTTTATTTAAAAGAAAAATTACCGGATGAAATATGGCTCCAATATTACTAAAACTTGTATCCAGGAAGGTATCCGCTTTGATTATGTCATGGAATACCTCTGAAAGAACATCTATCACATGATCGGTATCCCTGGAATATAATGCTGATACTGATACTTCCTTCTTAATTCCTTTGATTTCAATTAAGTCAGGGCTCTTTAGTCTTGCGACAAAAAACAAAGTATTTGCTTCGGCAACAATAACATTTGCTTTGCACCCTACTTTGTTCAATGTTTGGCGAAACAACAAAGCGCCCAATGTTCTTCCGGGTACAAGTAAAATTATTTGACCATCTTCCAGATAAGGAGCAATTTTTTCAGCAATATCACTATGTCCGTTTGCAGTTATTACAACAATTATTACATCACTATGATATACAGCCTTTGAAAGATTATTGCCCACATAATTTAACCTGATTTTATCCGATTTATCACCGAACTGTATTGTATAATCATGGTCTTTAATATATTTGATCCGTTCCTCAGATCTATTACATAAAGAAACCTCGTGTCCTTTTAAAAAAATATACCCTGCAGTTGCCAATCCTCCACTTCCTGCTCCAATTATAGTATATTTCTTTTTTCTCATTTTATATTTTTTTAAAATTTTTTCTGCCATATATATCTTTATCCTGCCTTGCTTACACATAACGGTGCGAGCTGAGCTGCATGTTAGTCTAAGAGTGAGCTTGCTCGCTGCTTAAGCTGCGAGTCAGCTCCAGCGATGGGGGCATTGGCTGCCGCCATACTATCCACATTAGCCAATATGGCTCGTGTGAAAAAAACTCAAGAGCTCTAAAATATGAAATAAACGACTCATTCCCCAATGAAATGCAAGCATGGTTATAAAGAACGAGTGGCTCTGTGTTGATAAAATCGTCTCTCTGGCGAATCCGTCTTCGGATAATTTTCTTAAATGCTTCTTCATGTTCTGAAGTTCCATAGAATAAACCAAGCGGAACATCAAAATCAGATTCGACATGGCGTAAAGCAGCGACCAAACCCACAAGGTTTAAGGTAGTGAGAGTTGATATAGTAAAGGGCTTTATTAAAACCTGCCTTTGCAAGGGTAACTTTC
Source organism: Bacteroidota bacterium (assembly GCA_030605195.1). Taxonomy (GTDB): domain Bacteria; phylum Bacteroidota; class Bacteroidia; order Bacteroidales; family VadinHA17; genus CAZEWS01. Next base: position 12,757 of record JAUWBB010000023.1, on the reverse strand, counting down.
TTTCCTGTAATAATATCCATCATTAAGAAAAAGAATTTTGCCGCGAAAGAATATTTATAGCGTTGCCTGGTGAGAGATGCTTTTTGTTTTTTTTTAAGATCTATCATGTAAACCTCCATTTTATTGTCTAACGCTTGGTTTAACCTGCAAAACCGTCGAACAAGTTTTAGACTTTGCAGTTTACACACCATGGTTTTGTCAGGTTGAAACCCGTGTTATACGTCATCCCTGCAATTGCGCCTTCAATACTTGTGAGGCACCGCAGGCCCAGCATCGGATCCCGGTGAGTTCTACGACTTCAAGATCGAGTCATGTGCTTTGTAAAGCGTGCTCATCCCAGCTTTTCGAAAATCTTATTATGTGAGATCGTCTTGACAACCATATCAACATGCCACTGTTTACTATAGAGAAACTAATTCTGTAGTATCATTTTGAAAACTCTCGAAAATTCACCGGTGTTAAATTTGAAAAAATACAGCCCACTCGCAACAGATTCGCCCTGGTCATCGCGGGCATTCCAATTAATCTCATATGTTCCTGGCTCCTTCGTTTCATCTACTAAGGAGCGGACAGCTTGTCCTAATAGATTATAAACTGCCAACTTCATGCGAGTTGTTTTTGAAATACGGTACTTGATTGTGGTACTGTGATTAAAGGGATTCGGATAGTTCTGAAACAGCTCAAAGGTCTTTGGCGTGTCCGTTACAGTTTCAGCAACACTGACAGGAAGTTCCGGTGCCAGCAGTCGCCTTACAACTTCCAGAGGTTTGAAGCCGTAGCCTTCGTACGTGTAGCCGAAGGTATAGGAATTACCGCTGTCGCTGACATCCGTGCTGGTTGGCGGGGTGACAATGGTCGGCTCTATTTGGCTGTCTTCGTGCCATTCATTCCAGCTCGTAATCATGATCATCTTGAGCTGCGGATCGACAAATGTGCGCATGACCTTGGTACTCTCTTCCAGAAAAGAGGTGCTCGATGCACCCGGCTCAATTTGCCGTGGATGGGGAAGTATCGGCGTACTATCCTGTTCAAAGCCTCCGTAGAAACCAGGATGCACATTCGGAATAAATATCTTGCCTTCTTGCTCAGCAATGGATTGCCATTCACTTACCTCAACTGAAACATCGGCAAAATACTCCGTTTCGATTGAATAGTTTCTGTAAGCAGGTGGACCATACAAAATATAAGGTGAGACTGCATCCACAAACTGCATATGGCTTGCGGAAACATTCCCCCAACCAACTTCGTCTCCTACTAAAAACAACTCATGCCCTTTTGCTTGTAGATTGCTGCGTATAGTGGCAAACGCGGCCTCGTAATTCGCCGAGTAGCTGGCGGACTGGTAGATGAAGACAGCAGGTTTGCCTTCTATTTTCAAAAAATTCGGGTGGTCGAAGTAGGTGTCGGCGATGTAGTTATATGCATTGATCGTTTGTGTTTCTTTCTCACCTTCAATTCTTATGAGGCCATCCGGATCGAAATCAAAAAAAGGCTCAAAATAGACGGTGAACTTGATAGGTGTGTTCTCGATTTCAGCCAGCATGTAATCGCGCATAATAATGTCAGCCCCGGAATTTGGTCCCCACCAACTGCATACTATAAAGTCGATGCCATAAGTTTGCATCCATTGAAGATGCTGTCGAATGGCCTGTGGATCCTGGCTGGAATAGTGACCAAGCATAGGTGGCTGCTGGGGCACCAGGTAATACCTCGGATACGCCCCTTCCCATTCGTGCCCGTATTCCTCCGGGCCCCACCACGGATAGTAATAAACACCTGTAGCATAATCCTCGATGACTGGCGACGTGCGGCTATAAGCGACTCTGCTCGCTGGACCGGTAAACTGCTGCTGATTGAGGGCCCTAAGCTTATAGAAATAATTTTCACCGGATGAGACGGAAAGATCCGTGAAAGTGGAGTCCTGACCAGATGCCTGGGCCAAAACTGTGGCCTCATGGGCAGGAAAATCAGGTGAGCTCCCGCGGTAAATCTGGTAAGCTCCGACGTCGCCGGCTAGTTGCTTCCAGGCCAGTTTGATTGATGACGCCTGCCCATAAGCCCGTAGCCCCTTTGGGGCTGATAGCGGGATGAAACCTACAGGCGCATTGGAGTCGATTAATCTCGCGTTGCCGTTCAGGATACAGTTATTGTCATTTGCTGATAAATCGGCAATGATGGAATCGGATTGACTATCAAAGTCCCAATATGCACTTAGGCCTGTTTCGGAACCGTCGAGTTTTTCATACATCAAGGATTGAATTGTGCTCTGGTCACGTGTGTAGTCCCAAATGCGCAACTCATCGATATCACCGCGCAGGCCAAAGTATGCTCCCGGGTAGCCCAGGAACTCACCAATTCTCAAAGGTACATTCGTATTTGAATCATAGTTGTTGGCAGCGACTTCATGCAATTCGCCATTGAAGTAGATTCGAAGCGAATCCTTGTTCTGGGTGATAGCAATGTGGTACCACTCGCCACGAAAAATGCGGTCGGTTGTGCCAACTGCACTAGGAACAACGATCCCGAAAACCGGAAGAGGAAAACTCTTCCCGGCCAACCGCACGTTGTAGCCGGCATCATTTCCTCGAATATCCAGGACGGTTTGCTCACCACCGGCTACATCTGGATCACCCAGTTCATTCACGCGCAACCAGAACTCGATTGTAAACTCAGGTGGGGAGAGAGATGCAGAATAAGCGACCTCTATGAAGTCACCAGGTGATTCAAAATGTGCTGCCTTTTGAGAATAAAGTTCCTCTCCTAGAAGGCTACTCAAGATGATTAGTCCGACGGTAGCTCTGCTTATTGTTCCGGTTAGATATTTTATCATGATTATCTTCCTTTATTTTAGTACTCTAATATCTGAACGAAGCCGCTTTGACTGCATGCTGAAGGCTTCTTTTCATGTTCAATCTGCTTCGATGGTAAGACGGAAAACTGAGGGCATCCTACTGGTTGAGTTTGGTATTGAGATCTGTGATCCACTCCCATATCTCCTCCTCCAAGCTTCTCTATGATCTTGTAGTATAAAAACAGTTTTACCGGTCATTACTCAAACTTGTAATCTTACTGTAGGAACTCCAATCAGTACAGCGTATAACATATATTCTAGCGCAAGTTACCATATAATATTTGTAAATGCAAGTAAAAAACAGAATCCGTATAATATGATTTATTGTTTTAAAATACGGACTTCTCCATATAATATGCTATTTTTGCATTATAATACGTAAAAATCAACTCATTTCAGGAATTGTAATGCCAAAAAAATCAAAATTATTGAAACAGGTAAGACTGGTAATTCGTACCAAACATTATGCTTACTCCACTGAAAAGACTTATATTGACTGGATCTATCGGTTTATTCTTTTTCATGACAAACATCATCCCAAAGAAATGGGAGGAAAGGAAATTGCAGAATTCCTTACATACCTGGCAGTTGACCGCAAGCTTTCTGCCTCGACACAAAACCAGGCTTTGAATGCCCTGGTTTTTTTTTATAAGGAAGTGCTTAAAACTATCCCCGGAAATTTATATTTTAAGCATTCAAAAGTGGATAAAAGAGAACCCGTTGTCTTAAGCCGGAATGAAGTAAAAGAAGTGCTCAATCACCTTGAAGATGAGGCATGGCTTATGACAAGTCTGCTATACGGTTGCGGACTAAGACTTACTGAATGTCTTCGATTGCGGGTAAAGGATGTTGACTTTGAATTAAATGAGATCATGGTTCGTGATGGTAAAGGGAATAATGACCGGCGAACGGTTTTTCCTTTAATTCTTAAAGATCATCTGCAACAACAGTTAAGTAAAGTTAAATTGAGATTTGAAAAAAACCTGCTAATAAACAATTTCCGTGGTGCGTCCCTGCCAATGGAAATTGCACGCGAATATCCCAATGCCCCGATGGAATTCGGGTGGCAATATATATTTCCTTCAAAAAAACCCGGAACAGATCCCCGGTCCGGGAAATTGAAGCAACACTACCGCAATGAAAGCTTTTTGCAAAAATCTGTAAAAAAAGCAGTGGAAAAAGCAGGAATTACTAAAAACGCCAGTTGTCATACCTTTCGCCACTCTTTTGCAACACATTTACTGGAAGGCGGCTATAACATTCGGATTGTCCAGAAACTCCTGGGTCACAAAAATATACAAACTACAATGGTTTACACTCATATTATGAACCGGAACAGATACAATGTGAGAAGCCCGTTGGATAATTTATTTTAATTATTTTAGTCATTTAGAATGTATGACCTTGTTTATCTTTCTGAATATCTGATTATTACAATTCATTCTGAAATAAAATTAAGAAGTCTGAATTTATAACTAATAACGTATAACCCTATAACCTAAAAAATTTATTGTGATGCAAATAAAACTCCTGTAAACTGAATAGTTACATGTTTTATATCTTTATCGAACGTTAAGAAAACTTGCGATATAGAAAACCGTTCAACTCTCATATAATTCAAAGATAAAAATGAGGGATTTTATTATATTAAAACACAGGAGGTAAAACATGAAAAAGTATTTATTTTTTACAACAGTATTTATTATTGTTATTGGATTAAGTGGCCTTTCAACAATTATGGCCCAGGAAAAGCTCACAGAGGAGCCGGAACCATCATTTTTCGAGCATGCCAAGTCAAACCACCGTCATCCGGAGGTTGATACAGATGTGTATCTTTACATCAACCATTGGAGAAACTCTATTCCGTATGAAGGACATGGAGGGCTCATCGAACGTGATATTCTTACCCCTGGTGATCCCCTTAATCCTCCGAAAAAGGGTGCGGTTTTGAAGTACCTGAAAGCTTACAAAAGAGGAGTTCTCCAGCCCCGCTGCAACACGCAGCCCACTAAACATGATAAAGAACAGGTTTTTTTCTATGTGATGGATGGAACCGGATATGTGGAAGCCGGTGATAAGAAATCTGAGATCGAAGAAGGAACGGCTGTAGTTATTCCTGCCGGACTCGAATACCGTTTTTTCAATCCAACAGAACAACCCCTTGAAATGATTATAGTTGTAAAGGAAATAACCAACGGGTTCGAACCAAACAAGGAAATGTCTGTGGGGAGTTATCATGATTCAAAGCCCGGTGTGGGTTATCATTGGGCTCATATAGGCCGTGGATTTGTATATGACGTGAGTCCTGAATTTGCAAATCCTATGGGTTTAGCTATTGTATCCATCGATAAGTTCGACATCGCACAGCCACATGTTCATGGTCCGGGATGTGAGGAGATTTGGTGTCAGTTGAAGGGAAAGAGCCTTTTGTATTTTGGCAACCGGCTTTTATGGCAGGAGCCCGGAGAAGCATTTCTCATCCCGCCAAATAATAAGGTGCCCCACAGCTCCATAAACCATACCGAAGAGCATATGTTATGGCTCTACCTTGGTAATCGTCACGACAGGGCGAATAAATGAATTGTTAAATTGTTAAATTACTCGCTTCGCTCATGAGATCGCTAACGCTAAGTTGCTAAATTGTTACATGCCCCTTCGGGAAATGGCTAAATTGTTGAACTGTTGAATTGTTATATGTTATATGAAAGTGAAAAGTGAATAGTGAAAAGTGAAAAGGTGGGCAGTGGCAGTAACAGTAGCAGGAAGCAGGGAAAGTAGGCAGAAAGTTAGTGAGTTAGTAAGTTAGTAAGTTAATGGGTTAGTAATTGAATTTCGGATCGTGAATTTTATGTTTAACCTGTAGCCAAATATCAGGACAAGACAAGAAGGAAGATATTCAAGATAAAAGACAAGAGTTTACTCTGCGAAGCAGCATTTAACAGGGTCAAATGTTGAATAAGTTAAATCACAAACTACAAACCCCAGTGAAATATGCTCCTTCGTCGCATTTCACAGGGCAGGCTACGAACTACAAACCATTTAATGTAGAGCCGAATTGTATTCGGCTGTACCCAGTACCCAGTATATAGAGACTCTTGAAAACAAAATATTTACAATTAAATTAAATTGGAGGAGATTATGTTAAATACAAAACGACAAAACAATCATCAGCTAACAGTTCTGACTTTAGCTATTTTTATTTTTTTCTTGTCCTTCTCTGGTTGTACTAAAAAACCCGGGTGGAAAGTTAGAAGCGATAAGATAATCAAAGAACGCGGCCTCGAGAGGAGAGTCCGCGAGGATATTCCTGAAACCAATGTTGTTTCGAATCTTGAGCCCGGTGTTGTAAGCAATATTAATACGCTCTCAATTACTGAAATTGCTCCCGGTGTAAAAGCTCAAATATATTGGGGAAAGGGTAACCTCATAAATTGGATGACTCTGGAACCCAATGCTGAGATACCCGTGGAGATTCTTCCGGGCGAACGTCTCATGTTTGTTATGAAAGGTTCGGTTGATCAGCTTATTAACGGGAGCTTTGTTACGATGAGCGCTCTTGAACGTGAGGAACCGGATGGTATAAATGGCGGCACCCCGAAAATTGAGTTTGTTTTCCTTGAAAAAGGATCTGAAAATGCAGTAAAAGCAGGAGAGAAAGGAGCGGAAATTCTTGAGGTTTATTGGCCGGTACGTATCGACTATTTGGAAAAAGCCGGCGCTTCCAATTTACCGTCAAATGTTCCTGTGGGGAATTATCCTCTTGAACCCTCGGTTGATCCGAATAGGGTATACGATTTATATGATGTTCAATTTACAGAGCTTGTTCCCGGAGCCAATTCCCGGCTTGTTTCGGGCAGAGGTACTCAACTGAGTTTCATCAGGATGGACCCCGGTTCAACATTCGGACATCATATCCATCCCGAAGAGCAGCTTATGATTGTACAACGTGGCTGGATCGATGAGATTATTCTTGACGATGTGAATCGTATGGAAAAAGGAGATATTCTTCTTCTGCCGGCAAACATGGTCCATGGTGGCACAAACGGACCTTTTGGTTGCGATGTACTCGATGTTTTCTGGCCGCCCCGTCCTGATTACACAGAGAAAATGGCGAAGAGGCTTGCTGCTTATCATGCCATAATTCCTGAAAATGCCACCGTCGAACTCGTTGTCGACGGTTCCAGGGATGGCCCGGGACTTTACTTCACTGAAGGTCCGACATGGATGAACGGCAAACTCTATTTCTCAAGCATGTATTTCGATCAAGGATGGAACGGTGACCCAAAGAGAAGCTCATTGATGGAGATGGATACTGACGGAACCTACCGGTATATATCTCATGGCAAAATGCAGACAAATGGCACTATGCAACTGGGTAACGGAAATCTTGCAGTCTGCGACATGTTCGGTCACCGTGTGGTCGAAATGACTACAAAAGGGAAAGTTGTAAGAACACTGGCAAGTATGTATAACGGTAAACCTGTCGATGGTCCTAATGATCTTGTCATCGATGCCAAAGGTGGTATTTATTTCACCGATCCTCAGTTCACGCCCGATCCGGAAAAAAATCAACCTGGCAGGAGTATTTATTATCTAATGCCGAAAGGCGAAGTTATCATGGTTATAGAACCAAATGATTTTGCAATGCCAAACGGTATCCTTCTGAGCACGGATGGAAAAACCCTTTATGTAAACAACACATATGATGACGAAGAATGGTGGAATGTTGATAGTGATAAGGATAATTTTGTATGGGCATATGATGTCAACGAAAATGGTACCGTGTCTAACGGCCGGAAATTCGCGGAACTTTACATGACACCTGAAGTACTTAACAGAAAGGGCAAAACTTCAGGAGCTGACGGTATGACTATCGACGAGCTTGGTAATATTTATGTTGCCACCTATATGGGACTCCAGATTTTCAGCCAAAAGGGCGAATTCATCGGCATTATCAACTTCCCGGTTTTTCCGGTCAGTTGCTGTTTTGGCGATGAAGATATGAAGTCGATTTATGCAACATGCTATGATAAAATTTATAAGATTCGCACAAATGTGAAGGGTTTACAATATCCCCTGAAGAATTAGTCTGTTAGGACATAGTTTCACAAATTTACCCTGTATAATATTGCTTCGCAATAAATCTTCGATTTATTTCACAGGGTGAATTAAAAAACCCCTTAATTTTCAGGTTTCATAAATAATTAGTTAATAGTCAGCCCGCCCGTACCGAACGGTACGTTCGGGCGGGCAGTCCACAGTCGGCAGTCCACAAAAAAGTAAATAACAATCAAACAATTATAACACAATAATAAATGTAAAAAATCACAAAAAACAAGCATCAAATAACAAATAATAATCAATTACCTAAATTCAAATTAACCAAACAGTTACGGAATTTGTCTTGAGATTTTGATATTGGGATTTGTAATTTATTTGTATTTTGTTTTTTGATATTTGGAATTTATTTGACTTTATGGATTAACATTAAATAGTCCAGTCTTCAGATTGCCGACTGTCGATTGTGGACTGCCGACTTGATAATATAAAGCATAATGAAATTATCCATTTTCAAGCTATAATTGTTGAAATTCCAATACATTAAAATTATAAAAGGAGCATATTATGAAAAAAAACACTTTGAATCGACGTAATTTTATAAAAGGAGTTGGTCTGGGGACGATGGGTGGAATTATTCTCGGGGGAAGTAATTTTTGTGTTTCCAGTACACGTACCATTAAGGGTGAACAACAAGGCAGAGTTAGCCAGCTATACAAAAAAGTAACCGGACCTGCTCAAGTAAGTTTGATTAAAGGCAATAACCGGCGCGATATTGTATACCAGTCGTTGAAAAATATCGGGAACGAAGTTCTAAGTTCTATTGGCGATAAAAAGATTTTAATCAATCCAAACATAGTGCTTGCCGATAATCCGCTTTGTGCTACCCACGTAGACGCCATACGGGCTATTTTAGATTTTTTAACACCCCACTATAAAAAGCAAATAATAATCGGAGAATCAAGCGTTCATAAAACTTTTGATGGTTACAAAAATTATGGATATCTCGCACTGGAAAAAGAATATAACGTTAAACTGGTCGACTTAAATCAGGATTCTTACCAATACCGGTATGTTTTCGGGGAAGAAAACCGTCCGCTACCCATACGAATTATCTCCACTTTTCTTGATCCGGAAGTTTATCCTGATCTGGCAATTATTGATGGTTTTGAGTCAATGGAGGGAAATGGCCCGTCATGGGGTACCCCTTTTGATTCACGGATAGCTATCGCCAGCCTTGATGCCCTGGCTGCAGATACCCTCGCCACTAAAATAATGGGATTTGATCCGAAAAGGGTTCTCTACCTGTCGGCTATGACGGAAGCAGGCATGGGACAGGGAGAGATCGAAAGGATAAATGTGCTTGGCACCCCGCTGAATCAGTGCCTCTACAACTTCAAACCTCATGAAGAAATGGGGGAACTATATGAATTATAAACTTTTTGGATATATTTTTCTTTTAGCTGTTTTTACAACACTTGTTATGCTTCTCATGGGCTACCGGTCTGAGGTTGGCCTCCCTGTGATTATTCTGTTTGCTTCTCTTGCACTTTATTGTATGGGGCATACGTTTTTCAAGAGTTTCGTATTCACTATCTGGGTGTTTGCGTTTGTCGCCGCTTCAATGTTTTATCCTTCGGCATTCGGGACATGGTTCAAATTTGATTTAGCAATTCTGATTGTTCCTCTTATTCAGATTATCATGTTCGGTATGGGTACCACTTTGAATGTAAAGGATTTCGGAAGAGTATTCACAATGCCCTGGCCGGTTTTCATCGGAATATTTCTACAATTTACTATCATGCCCTTTATGGGTTACAGTGTTGCCATGCTGTTTGGTTTTGAACCGGAAGTTGCGGCCGGTGTTATTTTAATCGGTTCATGTCCGGGTGGCGTTGCATCAAATCTCATGACTTATCTTGCAGGGGGCAACGTGGCACTTTCCGTAACAATGACCTCTTGTTCCACGCTTATGTCGCCGCTTATGACGCCTTTTTTAATGAAAATTCTTGCTGGCAAACTCGTGCCAATCAATTTTGTTGAGATGATGTTTTCGATATTTAACATGATTATAATACCTATCATTACAGGATTAATCGCTAACAGAATACTATACAGTAAGAAAAAAAGGTTTAATAAAGCCGGATACTTAGTTCTTATCACAGTTGCATGCATTTTTCTTTCCATAGTTACCATTTTTTTACCGGCGGATTTTCTCGGCCTGCTTGCAACGCTTAAGTACGGGTTAATCATCGGGATTGCTTTGACCGGTATTGTTGCTTTAGCAAAGCTCATTGTTATCATCATTCTAAATGGCCCGGAAAACTGGATGGATAAAGCGCTACCGGTTGTCTCGATGTTTGGAATCTGTTTTATTATCGCAATTATTACGGCGCGTTCGAGGGATCAACTCTTAACAGTAGGATTAATGCTGATTGTTGCAGCGGTTATTCACAATTTTATCGGATATGTTTTTGGATACTGGGGTGCCAGGGTAGCAAAATTGGATGAAAGTTCATGCCGTACCGTGGGCTTCGAGGTAGGTATGCAGAATGGTGGTATGGCGTCCGGCATAGCAATGGGTGTACTAAAAAGTGCAAGTGCGGCATTAGCCCCGGCAATATTCGGTCCATGGATGAACATTTCCGGTTCGGTACTGGCTACCTGGTGGCGCCGGAAACCTGTCCGAAAACAAAAGATACAGAAAAACTAAGTATTCGTTTTATCCCTTAATATTCTTACTGGATTGCCATTAAGGGATACGAGTTTTTACTGATAAATATTTTTTGGAAAGCCAAACCAGCAATCTCCAACTATTATTCTTTCTTCGATAAGATGGGGAAAAGGATGGGCAACGGATATTATTCCAATAACAGGAAAACGAAACTTATCAAATGTTGTACTTGTCTGGGTTTGAATTATATTTCTGATTTTTGTTTCTTTTATATTTGTTCGTTCAGCTAAATGTTTAATCAGTTTTTCTTTAAACCGGGAATACATTTTACTTGCCAGATCTTCGATATTGTTTTTCACCATATTCTTCATTTCTTCTTTTTCGATACACATGGTAAAAAATTTCTCAATGAGCACAGGATAACGTTCCCCGTTTAATTCTACTTCAAAATCCCTGATTTTGGGATTGATAAAACTATTTAAATCCGGAGTGGTTGAAGGCCTTATAAGTATGTTACCCCTGAATTTTATCTCTTTTTTTTGGTGTTTTCCCTTTCCTCTTATCCTGATCTTATGATCGGATATTCTTGCTGTTAAGCTGTTTATTCTTTGGTCGTTATCAGCAATGCAGGATGTTTGTTTATCAATCTGACCCTGAGTAATTCCGAATACATTCGGCATCTGCTCGAAGCGGGTGTAAATTTTTATTTCTGCAGAACGGTTAATTTGTTCTTTCCGGAAAGGAACTGACCTGTAAAATGGTTCAAAAATAGGAATTTCGATACCCGCCGGATCCCGAAATGTTTGTACTTCCCTGAGAAAGATAATGTATAATTCAGATGTCCCTGCATCAGGCAGCATTTTTTCATCAAGAATAAAACTTCCATCCGAATCCGTTGTGGTGTTAACAGACAGGACTGGAGTGAAACTGGACGATGGTATATTGGCAGCTAACACAGCCCTCGCATTGCTTATGGGAGTAAAAGTAGCTTCATCCGGAGATAAAGGATTTGAAAAATAACTGTTTATAAATCCTTCGAAATCGGTAATTGAAAAAATGGTTCCCTGTATTGGCATTTTATTGGTTTAAGGTGTAAAATGGTGTTATTTGTAACTGTTTGTTAAATTTATAAAAAAAAGCTGACAAAAGAAAAATTAAATCAACTCGTCAGACGACTACAGTTCGTCCGACGAGTATTTTTACGGTTCTAACCGTGCCACGGGTTTAGATAATAGTTACATCATTTTTTTTGAGACAGGCAGATACCTGCTCCTGTGAAAAATAAAATATTCATTTCACGGGGTCTATCGCAAGAACCTTCTTTTGATGCAATGATAAGATTAGGATTCGGTTATAATTTTTAAACAAGATATTTTTTTGCCAGGAGATTAGAATACAACGATCTTGGTTCGTTTAAATTAATTCGGTATGATATGAATAACATGCTGCTTTTAATCGGCATTATTTCTATAGCTTTTCTAAGTTGTGAACAAATAGAAGAAGATGAAGAGATTATTGTGGATAATTGTCCATTGGTCAATGACTCTACTTTCTATGTGGAGAGAATTTACAGCTCCCGGACACACAAGGTATCAAATGGTGATCTCAAAACAATAAATAATCTGTTTGCCAAGAACAATATCACCCTGGACAACTTAATGGTATATAAATTACAAACGGATGAGTTAGGACATTACCATGTACGTTGTGATCAGTATTATAATGGTCTTCCATTGATTACCGAACCAGTTATTTTTCATTTTAATAATGGTGGTAATTTAGACTGCATATCCGGTGATGTGATTGACAGTATAAATGTTGATACTATTCCGAACATTTCCGCGGAAAGTACAGGGGTAATGCTATACAAATGCATAACGAGTGATCCGGCTTCATCCCAGGTGTTAATGAATAAAAGTACATGCTTCGAGGCTGAATTAGGTATTTTTGATACCAATGCCGGGGTGAGTTACACGGATAAGAATTTTGTACTTGTATGGAAAGTTGAGTCACGAAATGCTGAATCCCCACACGTAATCATTAATGCAAAAAATGATTCTTTAATCAGATATTATAATGGTATTTTTCATTAGATAGATATCTTGTTGTAAAACCCTAACCCGGATAAACCGGAAATTCCAATTAATCAAAACTCAAATAACAAATAAATTTCA
>JAUWBB010000099.1 GCA_030605195.1 Bacteroidota bacterium | reverse complement strand
GGGGGTCCCAATAGAGTTTTCTGGATAAATGCATGGCAATATGGCTGAGCAGACATACGCTACAAGCACGGTGACCGATTTCTGCCGGCGAAATAGGTTCTTTCCGGCTTTGGATACAATCGAGCCAATTAGCATGTTGCTCCTTACTTTCATATAAATGAATCTCGTTTTCTTTTATTTCCGAAGTAAGAATTTCCGGATCACTTGCATTCAATGCGCGGGCACTCTTCTCTTGTGCAACAGGATCGCTTGCAGTAGCAACGTATCTACCTCTGGAAACCCAAATCCAGCCTTCTGTACCTTCGTACCTGACCCCGTTGTCATATCCCCCACTGGTGTACATGGTAATGCCGTTTTCGTACTCAGCTTTTACCATAAAATCTCCGTGTACATCCCAAAGTCCGGACTTCGGGAATTCGGCAACAGCTTCCAGAGAAATTGGACCGGTATATTCCGTATCCATATCCCAGGCTGCCGAATCGAAATGGTGTTGCCCCCAACCGGTAATCATGCCGGCCCCAAATTGTTCCCGGCGCAACCAACCAGGACGTCCATAACCTTTTTGTGGATGCACCCCTATCTCGGTATAATAAATATTAGGAGTTTCACCCAGCCACATATCATAATTCAGGTTTTCAGGGATAGGCATCTCTGCAGCTTCAGGCCCGGGAGGATCACCTGGCAGGCCTACCTTAACAGTATGTAATTTGCCAATTCTTCCATTTCTCACTAATTCAGCTGCAAGCCGAAATTGTGAAGAGGAGCGTTGCTGCGTGCCCACCTGCAGAATAGTTCCCTTACGCTGAATGACATCACTTAACATCCTGCCTTCTGTAATTGTTAAGGATGTAGGTTTCTGCAGGTAAATGTCTTTGCCTGCTAATGCCGCTTCAATGGCAGGTTGCGCATGCCAATGGTCGGGTGTACTGATGATTACTGCATCGATGTCAGAATTAAGAAGCATCTCTTTATAATCACTATACATCTTTACATCGATATAATTATCACTTCCTTTATTTCCGGCATAAAAATTTTCCACCAGTTTCTTACCGTCTTTCATGCGGTTGCTGTCCACATCGTTCACGGCAATAACTCGTGAGATATCATGTCGCATGGTTCCGGGAAGATCGTGTCCGCGGGCAATTCGTCCACAACCAATTTGTCCGATATTAATTTTATTGCCGGGTGCGTTTTTTCCAAATACAGAAGATGGAACAATTGTTGGAACAACAATTGTACTGGCTGTAACGGCTAAAGTGTTTTTTAAAAAATTTCTTCGTTTCATTTTATTGGGTTATTTTTTATATAAGTTGAATAATTACGTTTTATACCTTCATCATTTCAAGTTCCTTATTTCAACTCTGGGGGGATTAACAAAATCCTGCCAATATTTTTCAGCTTCTTCGACCGAAAGGGTACCATCAAAAACAAGCAGACGATACTTTAGGGTATAATCATTCCCTTTTTTAATCATCCAATCCCTATTGCGAATGGGGCAAAACTCGAAATACACATCTCCACGGCCGCGATTTGCATTAACAGGCCATACACGCATAGGTTCGGGAAATTCCCGGTTAGCCGTATGTCCCATAAAAAGGATCCCGCTTCTTTCTTCTGCAGTAGCTGACTCACCCTCAATCAAGCACCATTTGGCCTTTGTTCCATCAGCATTCAGCCGATCTTTATTTTCAGATGTCAGCACCGAACTATTATCCTTATGCCATTTTCCAGTTGCCCGGAAACCAATTCCACCTCCATAGCGGTAAGCATCCAGCATAATTCCAGAATCCAAAGGTGTATTTAGGGTAGTAGTATAATCAATCAACCATACTCTCCCCTGCTGATCAATATTCCAGGCACGAACATCCAGTACTTCATTAATAGCTACCTGATCTTCGCCTCTCCCTCCAAAATCGATATGTTTTTGTAAAGCTTTAAAGCTACTAAAAACCGGTCCCTCCACTTCAGACAAAAACCCACTGAATTTGACCGTTCCTTGTCCTTTAATCAAATTCCAAAAGTCAACTTCACGACCTTCAATATGTGTTTTTGTCCAGGGGCCCCAAATGCCATAATGATGATAATGATCGGGAGGTTGAACGCGGGACAATACTTCGCCACCTGGAGACCAGAGCGGATGGATAAATCCTGAACGTTTATAAAGGGGATTAATTCCTGCCGGAGGATAAACAGTTTCAAACTGATAATCCAGAATCGGTTTCTCTTGAAATTTTAAACTAAGTTTCCCCCGGTTTTTATGTAATCGGATTGTTGTAAAATCATTTTTTTGGGTTTGGTGCCGGATAATAAACTCACGACTTTCCCCTTTTGTAGTTTCGCCGGAAAGCACAAACCAAAGCCTGGATGAATGCCCTGGTTCCAGTTGACAAGGAACCGGAATTTCTTTTTCACCAACTTTTTCAAAAAGAACAAGAGCTCCCAGGTCCTCATTATAACTGATTTGCTCCATATTAACCCCAACCGGACAATCTTTCCGATTGGTATTACCTGCAAAAACAGTAAATTTTGCCACTTCCTGAGCGTATGGCTGAATAGCGAATAGAGTTAAAAATATTGACCAAATAATCTTATTTACAATTTTCATTATTTTGGTTTAGATGATTTATATTAACTTGATGATTCTCTTACGGTGTTAATAAATGCTCTGATATTTTCAGTAGTCACACCCGGTGGCATACCTCCACCACATGATAAAATCACTCTTGATTTTTCCTTTAGTCCGTTTATCAGGTCATGAACGGACTTTTCGATATCTTTTTTTGTCCCATTCGCTAAGACGTCCCGTGGTGGAATATTTCCCAACATGGTCACTTTGTTTTGAGTCAACTCTTTTAACTCATTTAATTCAGTATTAAAACCCATATTAAACAGATTCACGCCCATCTCGGGTAAGTATTTCATCAATACCATACAATCTGCATCATTGTGCAAAAATTTTACTTTTACATCTTTGGCGAATAATTCTTTAAAATAAGGCAGGCCAAAGTTTATAAAATCTTCCTCTCCCATGAACCCAATGATGTCGTCAAGTATCAGTATCCCATCTATCGTTGGAAACGTTTGTTGTTGAAGATCGAGCCATTCTTTTAAATAATCTGTAATGACTCGCAATAACGCATGCATATCTTCCGGGTTGGTCATAATTGTGGTGAGAAATTCAGTAGTTCCCATTAAATAGGATGCAATATTTAAAGGTCCTCTGGAAACTGAAAAACGGATATTGTGTCCCGAATCTTCAATTCTATGCTTATTTAGTTTTAATCGGTTCAGGATAAACGGGCCAAATCCATCAATCTCCACATCTGGTTTTTGAATTTTTCCAGACTCTTCAGCAGTTTGAATGCATTTATATGAATAAGGAAATCCATTTGCAGGGAAGGAGGATCTAGCCCCAAACGCCGAAGGTTCAGTACACATCCCATATTCGGACCAGAATCCTGGAAGAAACATGATTTCCGGAAATGTTTCGATGGCTTTCATATTGGCTTTGAACCATAAATCATCACTTGTGAAGTAATCCAGGATCTTGGATCCATACCAGTTAGGTAACCAAGGACTGTCGATTATGAAACCAACAGGTTTTTCCTCCAGTATTTCCCCGTTGATTACTTTTAAAAGGATTTCCCATTGATGTACATTCATTTTTATTCAATTTTAATTGTTAAGAAACGTCAAATAATTACCGGTCTCGGGTGTGAAAATCAGGAAAACTCTGTGTTTACCAGTAAAACATTGTCACATTGGTCTTTCTGTTAACCGGCAGGCTGGCCATAGAATAAAGGATATTTCTTTGCACGATCCTCATTTATATCCACTCCAATACCTGGTATATCGTAGATGAACCTGTAACCATTACTGTACTGGTAATTTATCTTAAACACTTCATTTACAATCTCCTGTTGTGGCATATACTCCTGTATACCAAAATTATTAATAGCAATATCGAAATGAAGCATCGCTACCATACTTACCGGCGAAAGATCGGTAACACCGTAAAACCCGGTATGAATGTTATAAATTGAAGCAAAGGTAGCAACTTTCAGCAGGTGGGTGATACCTCCACCATGAACCAGCGGCATGCGTATATAATCAATCAATTGCTCTGTTATGAGAGTAGTATAATCGTATACAGTGTTTAAAACTTCTTCAATGGCTATTGGTGTGGTCGAATGCATTCTTATCAGACGAAGACCTTCCTGTAATTCTCCCGTAACAGGGTCTTCTAACCAGAATAAGTGGTACGGATCAAGTTCACAAGCTCAGGCAAATCATTCAGAGCAGTAAGGTCGCATTTTATGCAGTCAGCAAGCACTCCCATCGAATGGCATGCTTCCTTTAGTTTTACCTCATCCCGTCCGATTAGTATTGTCTTTATATTTTCGCGTACAAATTTATGAGCAACAGCAAGACCAAGACCCGTTGCTCCGCCGGTAATAATAGCTATTTTATTCTCTCTCTCTGATGATTGGTGAATGCTGAGATTATGCTGCAAAACAATGATATTTACGATTTAACCCTCTGCTGACTGTAGAGAGCGGCTTCAATAGCTTTTGGATTAGGTGAATCCAGACAGAGAGGGATATCGAACATATCCTGAATAGTAATAACTGTTTCAGGCAATAGTTTCACATCATCAACACCAGGAAATCCAACATTTACATCGAGCACATCAGCCATTGCATCTATCTGCCTTTTGGCTAATTCCGGAACGTATTCAAAATTACTTTCTTGTAAGGTAGATACTAACTTTTTTCTTCTGGTAGGATTAATACACTCTCCAATAATAATAACCGGTCAATTGGTGTCGATAATTACCTCTTTTGTTTTGCCACTAAGTGAAGTCTTTTTATAATCAGGTTTATTTAGCTATGATACAAGTTTTTGTAAATAATCAACTGCTCCCTGAGGGTCAGGAGAAGAAAAGTCAGCTCCAATTTTATCACAAAATTCTTGTGTAACAGGGGCTCCTCCAACTAAAACCGTTGAATCAGGGTATTTTTCTTTTATTGCAATAACGGTTTTTTTCATATTTTCCATTGTGGTTGTAAGTAAAGCTGATAAACCAATTACAGCTTTCGGATTTTCTTCTATCGCCTTAATAAATTTTTCTGTACTAACATCTACACCGAGGTCAATTATTTCCCATCCTCCACCTTCTACCATCATAGAAACCAGGTTTTTACCAATATCATGTAAGTCACCTGTTACGGTTCCTATAATAAATGTTCCTTTTCTTTTTGTTTCGCCCGACTGAAAGAATGGCCTAATATGTATCATTACATTCTTCATGGCTTTTGCTGACATTAACATTTGTGGCACATATATTTCATTCCTGCTAAACTTATTCCCTACGATTGCCATTGCCGGGATCAGAGCATTTTCCAGAATTTCATTCGGATTTATTCCCTCTTCAAGAGCCTTCTTTGTTAATTCATCTGCACCATCCTGATCTTTCATATTTGGTGGATAAGGAGATGTTTTATTAATTTTTCCAAATTCAACACAGCATGCAATTTTTTTCAGAATATCATTCATAGTTATAATTTTTTTTAGTTGGCAAATTTTGTTAAATAAAATTCAGTTGGCGATAATTACCCTATTTTTTCTTGTGTAGGATTACGTTTAAAAATGATTAATTTTATTAGCAAATACAGCAAAATTATTGACTTCAAAGGATTCAAAATTATTTGACGACGATAAAACAGATAAACAGCTACTAAGCACACAGTTACAACCATATACAAGAGCGGGATCAGACAAATATGTTTATGGATTAAAATTAAAAGACTTGCCCCTTGAACTGTAGAAGCGGGGTAAGTTATACCATACAGTAAATAGTTGTCAGATAATAAAAAAAGCTTGAGAAAATTATCTTATGACCTGTTAACCCGTTTTTTATTACGGTATTCGCTTCTGAGTTCACTTAAGGTTTTCCCCTGATTGTTATTTTCACATATGGGACAAAAGTCGTGAGGCAAATTAGAAATAAAACCGCAGTTTTTACATTTATAAGTTTTGCCTGTCATTTCATTATTTAGAAAATAAAACAAGTTGCTTACTTCCCTTCTGATCTGTCCAACCGTGTTTTACATAATAAAGAAGACTACAAAGGCAATGATGAAAATTACACTGAAGACAACCAAAATAAGTTTATAAATAAAAACAATTTCAAATTCACTCATTTGTAATGATTTTAAGAAAAATATAAAGTTAATTAAGTATTTTTATAAAAAGTAATATTTCCGGGAGTTATTATAATTATTTATTCTATGTATAGCGAATTCCATGGTTTCGAGACCCATGAGGCTGCCCTGGCGGTTGGGAAATTTTTAGGTAATTAAATAAATACAACAATGAGAAAAAAACAATTTATTTTCGTATGGTTTGCTATATTTATAGCCTCCTGTACAACACAACCCCAAAAAGCAGATTCAGTGAATTTTACCGGTGCTGACGATGAAGTTATAATCATGACTCTTGATCCGGGTCATTTTCATGCTGCCCTTGTTCAGAAAATTTCCTACAAGCAGGTTGACCCGGTTGTTTATGTTTATGCTCCTGAAGGACCGGATGCTCAAGATCATCTGAAGCGAATCGAAGGGTTTAACACCCGTGAAAGTAATCCAACGAATTGGATTACAAAATTGTACACAGGTGACGATTTTCTCGAAAAAATGATAGCTGAAAACCCGGGAAATGTAATGGTTACTTCCGGAAACAATAAAAAGAAAACGGAGTATATCAGTAAAGCCATCAATGCCGGTATTCATGTCCTGGCGGATAAGCCTATGGCAATCGATGCCGGGGATTTTGAGTTGCTGAAGGAAACTTTCATTTCAGCCGAAGAAAAGGGGGTTTTGCTATATGATATCATGACTGAACGTTATTCAATAACCTCCATTTTACAGAAAGAATTATCGAAAATAACAGATGTTTTTGGAGAGTTATTGGTTGGTAGTCCTGAAAATCCTTCCATAACAAAAGAAAGTGTCCATCACTTTTTTAAATATGTAGCCGGGAATAAGATTAAACGACCACCCTGGTTTTTTGATGTGACCCAGCAAGGTGAAGGATTGGTTGACATTACCACTCATCTTGTTGACCTGATACAATGGGAATGCTTTCCTGAAGTCATCCTTGATTATCAGAAGGATATTGAAGTGCTGGCTGCAAAAAGATGGCCAACAGAGCTTACACCTTCGCAGTTCGAAAGCGTTACCCGTTTGACAGAATATCCTGAATACATTAAGAAAGATATTGTAAATGACAGTGTTTTGAACGTTTCTTGTAATGGCGAAATAATTTACAAACTCAGGGAAATTCATGCTAAAGTATCCGTTATCTGGAATTACCGGGCTCCTGAGGGTGGGGGAGATACCCATTTCTCAATTATGAGGGGAACAAAAGCCAATCTTGTAATCCGGCAGGGGGAAGAACAAAAATATACACCTGAATTGTATATTGAACCTGTGGAAGGAGTTGAAAACATGGAGTTTGAAAAAAAACTTACCTTTGCAGTTGAGAAACTTCAGGAAAAATTCCCGGGAATTGAGCTATTGAAGCTTGAAGGGAAGTGGCAAATCATTATTCCCGGTGAATATAGAATAGGGCATGAAGCACATTTTAGCCAGGTTACACAAACATTTTTGCAATACTTAGTTGATGGGAAATTGCCTGACTGGGAAGTGCCGAATATAATCGCAAAATATTATACTACTACAAAAGCTCTTGAGATCGCTAAACAGAAAAATTAGGTTCATCCGGAGGATGTCGGACGAAAGTGGTTGAATTTCTGATATGTTTTATACCTTACTGCGCAATTTTTCTTATGACCATGATTATGCTACCAACATTATGCCCCTTTCTTTGGGGCATTATTCATTTGGGGTTACTCGTCAGACGACTCAAGTTCGTCTGACGAGTAAAACGAAGTAATTTTTTGATAATATTACATAACATACAATTGTTTACTTGGTTTTTATTAGTTTTACTCATTCAATAACAACTTGCCCTTGAAAGTTTTATTACAAAATCTTAACATCAATATAACAATGAAAAAAAATCTAACTTTTCTTTTTGCAATGATCATTATATTATCTTCCTGCGGATCTGATATAAGGAAGGAAGAAAGAGTATTAGTCTTCACAAAGAATGAAGTTGGTGGCTATATTCATGATTGTATTCCTGCAAGTGTGGCAGCCATCCAAAAACTTGGAAAAAAAAATGGCATAATTGTAGATACAACTTCCAATTCCGCTTTGTTCACGGATGAATATTTGAAGAAATACAGCGCTATCGTTTTCTCAAATACAAACAATAAGGTATTTGAAACTGAAAACGAAAGAGTTGCTTTTCAGCGGTATATTCAGGCAGGCGGCGGATTTGTAGGGATCCATTCGGCATGCGGAACAGAACGCCAATGGCATTGGTTCAGTCAATTACTTGGAGGGACTTTTGAATGGCATCCACCATATCAAACTGCAGTGATTGATGTGATTGACCACAACCATCCTTCAACCGGGTTTTTACCTGACCGGTGGGAACGGGAAGATGAGTGGTATCTGCTGAAGAATATGAATCCCGATATTCATATCCTCGCCACTCTTGATTCAGCCACTTACCAGAGCGAACGGCATGGCAAGGATTATCCGACTGCCTGGTACCATGAATATGATGGTGGAAGGTCTTTTTTTACCACCGGTGGTCATTCCTCTGAACATTATTCCGATTCATTGTTTATAAGGCATGTTTTTGGAGGGATTGTATATGCTATAGGGGAGAATAAAAAATTGGATTATTCAAAAATCAAATCCATTGAGTGAAATGAAGTCTTGTTTTTTTGATTTTTAAAAAATAAGCGTATATTTAACACTTCTAACAATTTTTATCATATTTTGGAAACTAAACCGGTTCAGTCGATTTTTCTCAAACACTTTATATTATGGAAGGGTTTCACTTACTTGACTGGCTCGTCCTTGGTATTTTCGGGCTTGGTTTAATTGGTATCATAGTCTGGGTCAGCAGGATGAAAGAAGATACATCCACTGATTATTTTCTTGCCGGTCGCGATGTCACCTGGTTGGCGATTGGCGCTTCAATTTTTACCTCAAACATTGGATCGGAACAT
>JAUWBB010000357.1 GCA_030605195.1 Bacteroidota bacterium | reverse complement strand
GTTAAGCCAACCCATTTCTTTAAGATGCGCCCTGAAATCATACAGAAACGGTTTCCATAACTTATCATAATCTTCTGATCCCGGTTTGGCCTGTATAGTGACATAGCCTGCAGAATCTTCATCAAAATACCTGAAGTTATTACCCCATGGAACCATTGAATAGCAATTAATTTGTTCAGTAATTCCACATTCCCGGGCAAATTTGACATACTGGTTAAAAACTGAATAATCATAATCCCATCCTCCGCCTGAGTTTTTTATCCAATTGATCATCGATTCAAAAAAATCATATGTTTGCCCGCCCCACGGTTTGTGAACGATGCTGGTTGTAATGCATTTCTGTCCGGCTTCTGCCAGCATTGTCAAAAGTGGTTTCAACTGATCCCAGTGTTCCTGAGACCAGGGTTCAACATTATGATACCTGGCAACGGCAAAGGGGTTTTGCCATAGATCAAGGTGAAAGGCCCACTCTGTTGGAGGGGGTAGTACCCAATCCTGAACTTCAAGGTTTATTTCAAATTCAAGTTTAGTTTCTTCGGAAGTCGCGATCAGTATGGTTCCTTTATATTGATCAGGAGCCGTATTTGCCGGAACCTTTATGGAAATCCAGACAGGGCGGGTTGTGTTTGCCAACAGGTTGAATGATGCTGTGTTTTCAAGTGGATCGGCAACCAGATAAGATGGTATTGTATCCGGACTCCGGCGGCCACAACCGGTAAGAAATTCATCGGTAAGGACATACCTTGCCAATTGGATGTTTACGCTTGAGGAATCTATCTTTTGGCCTTCTATTCCTTCCAGCCCGGTTGAAGTAATTTTAACATTTTGTACATCTTCCGAGGTCCATAACACCAGTTGGGCATTTGTTCTTTCACCCCTCCAGGCTGTTCCTTCCCATGTTTTTGATATGCTGATTTTTGGAGGAGTACCGCGATTGTACCTTTCATCGATTGATCCGAAACTCCCATGCAAACCCGGTGTGATTTCATTCCATGTTTCAATGGGTACAGGATTTGGATCGTCAGGCTCTGGAAACCCGATTGAAAGGGGTTCAATTTCTGTTTTACAGGTTGAAAAAAACAGAAAAAATAATAAGAAAACGGATGTAAAAATTGGTTTTTTCATATTTGTTAGTTTTGTATTTGCTCAAATGTTTCGCTCCAGACGGAGCGATGTTTTTCCATATGCATAAATTTATCTACCAATGTTTCACTCCTCCGGAGTGATGAAATTTTTGATTTAATTTCTTAATCCTTATATCCTTTGATATAATTCTCTAAATCCCTCAATTCTTTATTCTTTTCTTTGATATTAAAATACTCAAGGTCAAATTTCCCACTTCCAAGCCATTGCATCATTTCCTTATATTCAGGATGGTTCTTGTTTTTAATAATTTTTACATATTCGTAATATCCGTCTACTCCTCCACAATCTTCATGTGGGCAATTTCTCTCCCCATCAGTACAAACCGAATATTTTTTATTTTTTTCTTTTGGAAGTATCTTTTCTAATTCGATGATATGTTCCCAACAATCACCAAAATCATATTCATATTGGATTCTTATTTTTTCTTTTGTAAATATATCTCCAAATTTTACTTTTCTATCATCTATAATATTTTCTTCTTCAAGAAGCCTTATATTGCCAATTTGTTTATCGTTTACATTAAATTCATAAAGGTGATAATTCCACCAACCCATAGATATTTGAATTATGTGATGTAATTTAAATAATGTAATTGTGTTTTCAACTTCAATTCTTCGCCAAATCAAAGGCTTAATATGGTTTAAACTAACTTTTAATTGTAAGATTTTTTCCATTTTTTCCATTTTTTTCGGTTTTTTTAGTTCTATTGTAAAATACTGTTTTTTTAGTGGGAATTAGTGTTTTTATGTCTTATTGGGAATTTATGATATGTGTTGATTTGTACCTATAATTCGGATTGTAGGACCATGAACCTCTCATAGTTATACATGTTTCCCAGGGATAGTCCAGAGCTTCATTAGGCTCTTAAAAAGTCAAACTTATCAACATGTTGTTCAAATTGGATGTTGTCTATATCCCGCGAAGAGGTTTTTTTTCAGGCTTGTCATGAAAAAACGTAGTGTCTTAATTCTAATATTCGAGTATTTTTTGGCAGAAAATCACAAAATACAAATCATAAAAATTTTACCCAGTGAAATAAATCGAAGATTTAATGCGAAGCATTATTTCACGGGGTAAATTATTTGAACCGATAGCTATCGGTTTTGATTAATTGGAATTTCCGGTTTATCCGGGTTAGGTTTATGCATGTTGAAAATGCAAATACTACTAAAATATACTTTCTCATTTCAATTTGAATTTAGTTTATATTTAAAAAAATTGGTTGCCTACAACGATTTGAAATATTGCATGAAGCAGATTGCGAGTGATTTCGTATCAAATCGTGATGAAGCTGAAACGTGGCAAAACCGCCCCAATTAAGCACTTCACCGCTTTTTACTATATTGCGTGTAAGCTTTTGCTTTTTAATATTTTATGATTTATTATGTCCAAAATATCTTATTAATAACTCATTTACTTCATCTTTATCAAAATGTTCAGAGTCAAATTTTTCTCCTAACCATTCAATAAAACTTTCATATTCCTCATGATCAGGTTGTTTCAATATTTCTAACATATCTGAATACCCCCAAATCCCGCCACAATCTTCCGGCGGACAATTCATTTTACCTGTCAGACAAATTGGATTTTTAAACTCGTCATTAAAAGGTAAAATCTTCTCAAGAAGAATATTATGCTCCCAACTGTCGCCGAAATCATACTCGTATTTAAGTTTATCTTTCTCTTTCTTTAAAAAAAAGTCCAGCTTAATTTTTCTATAATCACTGATTGGAAAGTCATTCCAGTCATCTTCGGAAGGTATTCCATAATACTCGTTATTTTTAATAAATTGATGTAAATGGGAATTTGTCCACCCCATTGATATCTGAATTATCTTGTGAATTTCAGATAATAAAATGTCAGATGGTACTAATAATCGTCTCCAAATCTTAGGTTTGGATCCTTTTAACGAAATCTGAATCTGGTATATTTTCTTTGTCATGTTTTTTGCTTTCAAATATAGTTAAAATGTTGTTTCGGTGTCTCTTTGCAATTGCTTACAACGTATGGTGCTATGTGCTGAGCCCGAGCTATTGGTACGCACCGCCGTTTATTAATTTGTATGTATTTTCAGTTTACTAATCAATTATCAAATAGCTAAATAGGGCTTTGCATATAGCACGTGTTACCAACTGGGCTTTTTTAATGTTTCGTTATCATTTCAT
>JAUWBB010000108.1 GCA_030605195.1 Bacteroidota bacterium | reverse complement strand
TTTGAAATCAAACTGATAAAGATGAATCTTTGTAGCAAAAGGCTGAGGAATAAAAAATTGACGACTGTCTATTGCCATTTGAAAATAATTACTGTGTTATTTCCCCCCAAATCAAAAAAGTAAATTAAACATTTTTATAATCATTCTTACTTAAAATTTTATTTATGAACATGAGTGAACAAACAGTAAATGACATTCAATATGTCAGACAACTTAGAGATCATATGTATATGCATCGTTTTATGCTTTCTTACAGGGGCGTAATTTCTCAGGACCTTACTAAAGCATTACTTGAAATGGCCGAAAAGGAGATGATTTTAACCGGTACTGATTTAAACATTAAAAAGAAAGTGTTTAATGTGATGGTTGAATGCTTGCAAAACCTTACAAAATATAATTACAGTGAACAGGAAGACACGTCAAGTTTGTTTATGATTGGAAAAAGCGAAAACGGATATATCATTTATAGTGGAAATACTGTTTTACGTGAAAAAGCCCTTGAATTAAAAAGCAAACTGGAAAAAATAAGCGCCATGTCACGCGTAGAAATTAAAGAATTTTACAAATCGGTTATTAAATCAAGGGAATTTTCAAAAGAGCAAGGCGCCGGCCTGGGACTTATTGATATCGCGAAAAAAACCGGAAACTCGCTGGATTACGATTTTAGCCCTATTGATGATAAACGATATTACTTTTCATTACGGACGTTTATTAAAAGAAACAATTAAAAAATATTTATGGAAGACACATCAAGAAAAATTTCAGCAAGGAATCTTCCGATGTCTTTTGTCCTTGAACTACACAAGGTAATGGAAGAAAATAATATTTTCATGGTTTATGAAGGTGATTTTTCCCAGGAAGTTACAAAGACCGTGCTTCATTTTACTGAACGCAAGTTCCTGGCCGATAATCTTGAGGATACGACCAGAAGAAAGATATTTAATGTTATGGTAGAAAGTTTACAAAATATCAGTAAACACAGTGTATCGGGCTTGGGAGATGAATCGACGACAGCCTCAGTTTTTATGATCGGTTATACAAATAACAATTATTTGGTTATTTCAGGAAATCCGATTTTAAATCATGTCATTCCCAAGCTTAAAGACATGCTGGACAAAATAAATTCGTTGGATAAAGATGGTTTGAAGCAGCTTTATAAGGAAACCAGACTGAATAGTACTTTTTCCGAAGTCGGGGGAGCCGGAATGGGTTTAATTGATATGGCAAGAAAATCAGGAAATAAACTGAATTACAGATTTGATAAAATTAATGATAAAATCTCATTTTATTCGTTAATAGCAAAAATAACAAAAATTGAATCAACAAATAACTAAAAATTATGGTAATAATACTGTTGGAAGGAACTGAAGATACACCAAAAGTTATACTGGATCCTGAGAATAATATTTTTGAAATTTCCGGAAGATCCTTACCTGAAGATGCTGTCCTTTTCTATCAACCTTTGATCGACTGGTTAGACGAGTTAGAAAAAACCCCAATCGATAATATGAATTTTTCTTTCAAACTTGAATATTTTAATACAGCTTCATCTAAAATTATTCTGGATATATTAATAAAACTCCAGGAAATATACGAAGCGGGAACATCTATCACGGTTAAATGGTACAATCTGGAAAATGATGAAGATATGGAAGAAGCCGGCGAAGAATATTCAGATTTGGTTGATGTTCCTATTGAACTGGTTAAATATTGAAAACAGTTAGAGGGAAGGTGATTAATCAGGTTAATCATTGCTGCACGGGTTTGAAAGAAATAAAATCATTTTACTTATGGAATTAATTGTCTGAAATACAATGTTCAGATAGACTTAATTGTTTTATTGAATGAGTGAAGAAATATTAAAGGCATTGATGCAGTTATTTGCCATCATCTCAAAACAGGATGAAGGCACCAGGGACAGCCAGAGAGAATTTGTCAAATCATTTCTGATCTCCCAGCTCAACAAAGAGAAAGTTCAGGAGTATTTTAGCTTATTTGATGAAAAAGCCGGGATTACTAAAAATAAAAAAGGTGAACCTTCACAGGGAAAGGGGATAAAACTGACTGCAATGAAAGATTCTGTAAGGACTCTTTCAATATGTATGAAAATTAACAAGACCCTTACCCGGAAGCAGAAAGTCATTGTATTGATACGACTTTTTGAACTTCTTAAAGTCGATAAGCAATACACCGACCAGAGAATGGGGATAATAAATACCGTTGCATCAACATTTAAAATCTCAAGTGAGGAACTGGAACTGATTAGTAGTTTTAGCCGGAATGATGATCCCTATATTCATGATTCGGAAGAAATAATAGTGTGTAACAGTTCTGACAGGGAAAACGTAAATATTCTTGCTGAAAAGGTCAAACATGTCTATACCGAAGGATTAAATGGTAATATCAGTATTATCCGGATAAAAAGCGTTGATCTGTATTTTATCAAGTACAAAGGTGAAAATGAAATCTTTTTAAATGGATTATTATTTAACGTAAATAATATTTACCTGCTTGCCCCTGGAAGTAATGTCAGGGTTCCAAAGGGAACTATATATTACAGTGATGTAATCTCCAGGTTCTTGCGCGATGAGAAAATGGTTGATCTTTCGTTCAATGCATCTAAAGTCAGTTATAAATTCCCCAACGGCGCAATCGGTATCAGGAATATTAATATATCCGAAAAATCAGGTTTGACCGGATTAATGGGTGTCAGCGGCGCCGGAAAAACAACCTTATTGAATGTCCTCTCCGGTATCGAAAACCCTTCAGAAGGGAGTGTGACCATCAATGGAATCGATATACATAAGAATCCTGAAAATGCTGAAGGAATTATTGGATATATCTCCCAGGATGACTTGCTAATGGAAAACCTTACAGTATTTGAAAACCTTTATTATAACGCGAAACTTTGTTTTAAGAACCTAAAGGGTGAGGAAATTAAGAATCTTGTTGAAAAAGTATTAAAAAACTTTGGGTTGTATGAGATACGGAATATTAAAGTAGGTAATCCGCTTAATAAAAAAATTAGCGGCGGACAGAGGAAAAGACTTAACATTTCACTCGAACTTATTCGTGAACCTTCCGTCCTCTTCGTGGATGAACCTACTTCCGGATTGTCATCCACAGATTCTGAAAATGTTATGGACCTACTCAAGGAATTATCCCTGAAAGGGAAACTGATCTTTGTTGTAATTCACCAGCCGTCTTCAGATATCTATAAAATGTTTGATAAAATATTCATTCTGGATGTTGGAGGTTATCCGATTTATTATGGAAATCCTATTGAGGCGGTAATGTATTTCAAACGCGTTACCAATCAAATTAATGCCGATGTGGGTGAATGTTTCACTTGCGGCAATGTAAATCCGGAATTATTGTTAAATATTATAGAATCCAAAATAGTGGATGATTTTGGGCATTATACCGACAAAAGATTGAAAACACCGGCAGATTGGAACGAGTTATACGAATCAAATGTTAATTTTAAGACCCATAAGGATGTCAGGGAAATTCCTTCAAGAACTTTTCAGATTCCCGGGAAATTTAAACAAATGGGAATTTTTGTCAAACGCGATATCCTCTCAAAGATCAGTAATCTGCAATATATGATAATAAATCTTTTTGAGGCTCCCCTGTTATCTTTTGTTTTGGTATTTATTATTAAATACCGGAGCGGAACAGGTGATACATATATTTTTCGCGGGAATGAAAATATCCCACCGTATATTTTTATGTGTATCATCGTTGCTTTATTTATAGGGCTGACAGTAAGCGCCGAGGAAATATTCTGCGACCAAAAAATACTTAAACGCGAATCATTTCTCAACCTGAGCCGCTCAAGTTATTTATTGTCAAAAGTTTCTATTCTTACAGTATTATCAGCTATTCAAACAATAAGCTTTGTATTGGTAGGGAATTTTTTTCTCGAAATCAAAGGTCTGTATTTTGATTACTGGCTGGTTCTGTTTAGTGTATCTTGTTTTGCAAATTTGTTGGGACTGAATATCTCCGCATCATTTAACTCTGCCGTAACGATTTATATTTTAATACCGCTTCTTGTTATCCCCCAGATGATCCTGGGAGGAGCTATGTTTAGTTTCGACAAACTTAATGAGGCTATAGGCGGAGATAAAAGGAAAGCTCCGGTAATCGCTGATATAATGGCCTCCAGATGGGCCTACGAAGCCTTGTCAGTAACTCAATTCATAAAAAATGAGTATGAAAAAAAGTTTTATAAGGTTGATAAAATCAAAAGCATGGCAAATTATAAACTGACATATTACATCCCCGAGCTACAACAAATCTTTATGGAAACAAAGGAATTGCTGGAAAACGATTCCGATTCAGCAAAAAATATCTTAAAACAAAATATTGCACTACTAAAAAACGAAATTACATCCGAAAACTCCCGGTTCAATGATATACAATTTCAACAAATGGATAAATTACATATTGATAAATTTGATGAAGAAATACTCAATACGGCTTCGGGATTCATAGATGATTTAAACGATAAATATATTCAGCTCTATAATGCTATAAGCAAGAAAAAGGACAATATGATAAACCAGATGCAAACAGCTTTGGGAGGTAAAGCGGAATATAATAAACTTTACGATGATTATTACAACGACTTCCTGGCTGATTTGACAAAAAAAACTCTTAGTAAAGATAAAATAATAAGGCAAAAGGATGAATTAATCCGTATTATGGATCCGATCTTTTTGGACCCTTCCGCGAATTCTTTTTTTAGCTTCAGGACCCATTTTTATGCGCCTGTTAAATATTTCTTTGGGAAAAAAATGGACTCCTTATATTTTAATATTATTATTATCTGGCTATCCTCATTACTACTTTATATAACATTGTATTACAACGTTCTTAAAAAGAGCCTCGATTTTTCAGGCAACATAAAATACAGGAAAAATGGAAAAAAATATTTTCCCCGGAAATCAGATAAATTTAATCATTTGGATAAAGTAAGTTAATTTTCTAAATTTGATTTTTCACTGATAACTAAACTCTGAATAAACGCTCATGGCAAAAGTAAGTATTACATGTTTTTTTTTGTTATGCGGTCTCTTTCTGATCCCTGAAAAAAATTCCGGACAATGTGCCAGTAATGAATTTCTGGATAATTGTGCTACTTCACTTGGCACCTATACTTTTATTAAAGCTTTTCATATCAAAATCAAACCAAGAAAAAAGTATACGATTGAATATTCATATATCTTCAGTAAAGGATCAAGTTATATAATAGTAATTTGTGACCGTAATATTGAGGGGAAGAGAATGATAACCAATTTATACGACAGGAGTCATAAATTAGTTGTCAGCAATTATGATAAAGAAAACAGTGAATATCATTCGTATTTTGTTTATCCCTGCACAGCTACGGGAGTGTATTATATTGAGTCGTACTTTGAAGGCACTAAAGGAGGATGCGGTGTTAATATAATTGGTTTTAGTAAAAGTGGTCATAATATTATTGAACAATAAAGTATTTTTATTCATTAAGAAGATTTAGAGTCATGAACAATAAAATCTGGTTATTTATAACGATTTTTGTATTCTTTCTTGCATGTAGAAGCAATCAAACAAAAGAGGAAGACCTGGATGTGAACGAAATTATTGAAAGCATGGAAGATATCGGGCCTGAGATATCGGAAGAAACACTGAACGCAATTATACAGTCAATACCATCTCCACTTGAAACAGCTTCGGTTATTAAAAACTCAGGGGTGGATTTTAAAAGCGACATCCTGAACGCGGTGGAAAACGTGAACATGTATACCACATCTTATAAGAAAGCCTTTAATATTGGGGTATATGGGGGTGATCTCGGATACATTAATATGTATGGGAAATCATATCTGGCCCTGAGCTACCTGAATTCAATTAAGAAATTAGCCGATGATTTAAATGTTGGGCAATTTTTTGATTTTGCCTTGATAAAACGACTGGCTTCAAATAGAGATAAGATGGATTCCCTCATTTATGTTTCCACAAAAAATTTTAATAAAATGGATAACTATTTACGGGAACAAAAGCGCGGAAACCTGAGTGTGTTAATTGTTGCAGGCACTTGGTTGGAAGGGCTCTATATTGCTACTCAAGTTGTAAAGGAAAAGCATAACACTGAAATATTTGAAAGGATTGGTGAGCAAAAAATGATCATAGATCAAATTATTTTAATTCTTTCGGCTTATCGTAACGATATTTATTTTAATGATCTGGCTGAGAAATTTGGTGAAATTAAAAAGGAATTTGATCCTATAACAATAGAATATATCTACCGGGAACCAGAAACAAAAGAAGTTGACGGCATCCTGTTTATTGTTGATAACAGTACAACAGAGGTTAAAATAACAGAAGAGCATATCCGGAAGATAGAAGAAGTAACTGCCCGGATAAGAGCAGAAATAATTTTGCAGGCTGATCAATAAATTTCCCGGGTTTCCCTGATTTTTATACACTACTGCTACATGTTTTAATAACTATTATGATTCTCATAGGATGTGTGAGAATGAAGAATATAAATGATTTATTCTTTTATTTTAACTAAGGAGCATTCTTATCACACGGAGTTCCTTATATTTGCTCAGTGATTTTAATTCAACAATAATATAAATAAAAACCAAAGCTAAAAGTATGGGAACAGAAGGCTTCCGGTTTATATCTTTCAGGCTTTTTGCAAAAAACCTTTAAAAAAACATGCCAGAATCAACCATTATTCCGATAGCAAGCGGAAAAGGCGGTGTGGGAAAAAGTATGTTCACTGCTAACCTTGCAATAGCCTTAGCGGAATTGGGACATGAGACTGTTGCAGTTGATCTTGACCTTGGAGGCTCTAATATGTATTCATTTCTGGGATTAGGCAATGAATATCCCGGTATCGGCGACTATCTGAAAGCACGTAACCCGCGATTAGAGTTAGATGATTTATTGGTTCCTACAGGTATCCCTAACCTGCGTTTTTTACCGGGTGACGTCCAGACTCCTTTTATGGCAAACATTCCCTATGCTCAGAAAATGCGTTTTATCCGCAATCTTAAAAAAATCTCTGCAAGGTATATCTTACTGGACCTTAGTGCAGGAAGTTCATATAATACACTGGACTTGTTTGGAATTACTCCTATGGGGATACTCGTAACCACTTTTGAACGCACCGCAATTATGAATATGTTTACATTTTTGAAGAATTTTATGTTCCGGACCATTGAAAAAGCTCTTTCCGGAAATCAGCAACTTCGAAAATTAATACGGGAGAGTTATATCCAACCGGTAATAACCGGTCGTGTTACTGCACAGGAACTGCTGGAACAAATTTCAGGAATTGATCCGGAAATCGGTAATAAAATAAAAGACCTTTTTCAGAACTGCCGGCCACGTCTGATTTTCAATATAGGAAACCACCCTGATGAATTAAAAATATTGAATCAGATCGATGTTAACGTAGAAAAGAATTTACTGCTTCGCGTTGACTTTATGGGATTTATTTTTGATGATCGTTCAGTACCTGAGTCAATAAATAAAAGAGTCACTCTGATTCCACACTACCGTGATAGTTTGGTTGCTGAAGATATTATTCGTATTGCCGACCGCATTGTTCGCCTTTGGGACCAACCCATGAATAATACTGCTGAGATCCTGCAAAAAATGACTCGGCAGATATATGAATCAAGGCTTTAAAGCTAACATAACATGTCCGGCAATCTTTTCGATTGGTAATATTTTATCAACGGCATTTAGTTTAATAGCTTCTTTTGGCATTCCAAAGACCACGCACGATTTTTCGTTTTGGGCAATTGTGTATGCGCCGGTATCCTTCATTTCCAGAAGTCCTTTAGCGCCATCGTCTCCCATACCTGTCATAATAATGCCGATAGCATTTTTCCCGGCATATTGCGCTGTAGATGTAAAAAGTACATCAACTGAAGGACGGTGGCGATTCACCAAAGGGCCTTCTTTTATTTCAACGTAATATCGTGCCCCGCTTCTTTTTAAAAATGTATGTTTATTCCCCGGGGCTATCAGCGCTCTCCCTCTTAATACGGTATCGTTATTTTCAGCTTCTTTAACGGTGATATTACATATTTCATTTAACCTGTTTGCAAACGATTTGGTAAATAATTCAGGCATATGCTGGACAATAACGATTCCGGGAGAATCCAGCGGTATGGCTTCAAGGAAATCTTTTAACGTTTCGGTTCCTCCGGTAGACGCTCCAACCACAACCACCTTCTCGGTGGTTTTAATCATACTTTTTGTTTTCCTTGGCGGAATTACCGCTTCGACAGATAATTTCGGCTGAACATTAATCCTTTGTAGGGGTTTGCGCCTTAATTTGGCGCAAGCGGCCGCTTTAATCGCGTCACATATAATTATTCGCGATTCCTCGATGAATTCTTTGGTATCCATTTGGGGTTTGGTAATTATTTCCACTGCCCCGTATTCAAGTGCCTTCAATCCTGTCTCTGTTCCTTTTGCAGTTAAGCTGGAAATAACTACCACAGGTATTGGATGCTGGGTCATAATCTTTTTCAGGAAAGTAAGTCCGTCCATTCTTGGCATTTCAATATCCAGGGTTATTACATCAGGGGCTTCTTTTCGCATCATTCCAGCGGCAAAATAGGGGTCCGATGCAGCTCCCGTAACTTCAAGCTCAGGATCGGAATTAATAATTGATATAAGGGTTTGTCTTACTATAGCTGAATCATCCACTATCAAAACTCTTTTTTTCCCTTCCATTTCTTAAAAATACTTTGCGAGTTTATAATGCTAATTATTCTTTTTAATGTAATATTGATTCACTCTTCCTGTTTGTGTATTGAAATATATCTTTCTTCCAAGTTCT